>JBAUCP010000693.1:0-1696 GCA_049677625.1 Occallatibacter sp.
CCTCTATCCAATCGTTATTGTCGTCTTCGGTTTTTTCTATATCTTCTACGGCAGCATTCTCTACATCTTTGGACCTATCGTAATCGCTCTCATGCCATTGGGTGCAGCCAATCGCATCGCCAAGGCCTATGTCGAGAATATCTTCATTTGGAATGCGTGGCCCATCCTCTATGGAGGCTTTGGGGCGCTGCTAAGCGCGGTTCAAATGGGCCAAATTGGTCAGATGCTCAGCCAGAACAATTTCCTTGGCGGCCTGGGCAACCTCGAAGGCTCAATTCTGATCGGCATCGTGAGTATTGTTTACTCTCTGGCGATCGCCGTCATTCCCTTCGTCGCGAAACGAATTGTGAGCGGGGATGTAGGGAGTACAGCAGTGGCGATGGTGGGTACGGCAGTTACCGCACTGACCGCCGGTGCGGCAGGGATCGAAGGAGCGGCTGCCGGTGTGGCGGCAGCGCGAGCAGGATCTGCGGGTGCAACTTCAGCCGGAGCAACTTCTAGCGCAACTGCGGGTTCTGCCCGGACACTTACGTCGGCGGCTGGCGGCAACCAGCCCGCGCTACCGCAACAGATTCCTGCGGCCTCGTCCTCGACTGCGCCGGAATTCTCGCTTGGCAGCGGCAGCCCGACTCTGGAAGGGCATGCGGAGCAGATCCGCAGCTCGATCGGTGAAGTAATGAGGACGCAGAACGGGGGTGACGAGGGTCCTGGAACACTCACGGTCCCCTCGGAAAGCTCGAGCAACATATTGACTCAACCTAATGCTGCAGGAGCAACGCCCAGGGTCGTGACCAGATCAACAGCGGCAGTGAAAAGAGGGCCGAGTGTGCATCGCTACAACCTGGGAACTTGGACTGCCTACCATGCGGCACGTATCGCGGCGGGAAGCATCGCCGGAGCAGCTAGTCGAGGGACGGAGAAAGAATAGGAGGGCTCATGAAAAACAGCGCTGTTGCAACGGATGAAGCGACATTCTCAAGGCCGAAGTACTACGAGATGGATGGAGCACTCAGGGCGAACGCAAATCGCGCGTGGCTGCTCGCCTTTTTGACCATACCGATTGCGCTGCTCGCTATCGGATTTGCAGTCTTCGTACGCTTGCAGCCGCCGACAGTGATTCGCATCGGCCCGAACGGCGACGCCTCGGTGCTGGGCAAACCAGCAAAAGGCGCTGTCACAGACGTCGCGACCGCCGGGACTGATCAATTCCTTGATGAAGCGTTTGTGAAGCGGTTCCTGGCGAGCTACCTTAACTATTCGCCGGCGGATGTGGACGACCACTGGGCGGCGAGCCTCAATATGATGACCCGCAACCTGCGGGCGTACACGCTGAAGGCAATTGCGGACGACAATACTCGCGGCAAGATCGACGATGGGCAGATCCAGTCCGCGTTCCACCTACGTGAAATCGACGCTGTTGCCGGCGAGCCGCTTACGTATCTCATCTACGGCGTGAAAGACGTTCATCATCTGACCAATGGAACAGAGACAACCGACCATTTCGTAAACGAGTACCGTGTGCGGCTCATTGCGGACAAGCGTTCGGATGTGAACCCGGACGGGCTCTGGATTGCGGATTACAGCGAACGCCCGATCGACGGCGAGCGCCGCGACCGGATCCTGAATTCCCCCGATGCTATTCCGGAGAGTGGCGCCGCTCAAATCAAAGGAGGCCAGTGATGGAAGCTACGGTCGC
>JBAUCP010000694.1:0-2475 GCA_049677625.1 Occallatibacter sp.
CTGAGGGAACAAGAGCGGCAGGCGTTCCGGTTGAGCCGGCGGCAGCCAGATTTTCTTCTTCCAGAAGCAGCGGCCTCTGCAGCACCATTTCCACCTGCGTGCCGGCATCGATGTTCACGTCAGCTCCGCGGGTAAACAGAGAAACCAGTCCGGCGGCGGCCAGTCCGGCGCCCACTCCAGCCAGCCCGCCCGCGAGCGGATGACCCGACCCGATGCCGCCGATCGCGCCCACAGTCCCCCCCGTGGGAACGGAGATCTTTGCCACCTCGCCAGCGTTGCGTCCCTTGTCGCCGTCCTGCTGGATGGTTCCCTCCTGGTCGTCCTTCACGGTCTGCTTTTTGGCGCCCGGCAGTGCGTCCACCACTCCCGGAATCTCCACCACCGATCCGTTGGGAAAGATGATCGAGGTAAAGTGCATGTCGAGCTGCGCCTTGCCCTTCACCCGCCCGGCGCGCTGCACGTTGTCCACCACGCCCTGCACATACACGCCCACCGGAATCATGACCCGGTTGCCGACCACCACGGGAAAGATCGACGCCAGGTAGACGCCGTCGCCGGGTTTGGCGCTTCTGGTGTTGATGGAGCTGCGCAACTGGAGCAGGACCTTGGTTCCGGCCGGCACGGTGTAGGTCTTCTGCGCTGGAGCGGGTGCTGTAGCGGCCGTGAGCCCGACCTCGGGCGCCGAGGCGGCCGCTTGGGTTGCCGGCGGCGGCTGATCGGGCGTCTGTGCGAATCCTGGTCCCGCGGCGACCAGACCGCCCAGCAATGCTGCCGGCAACAACCGGAGCGGCTCGTACATGGAATTCCTCCCAGGGTTCGTCAATCGGATAGACGAGCAGTTCGGAGTCAAGGATAGCTCGAACCGCTCCGTTGATGTGAAAAATGAGCGCGCCGGAGAACCGGCGATCCAATTCCCGGCCCCATTCGCGGCCCAATTCACGATAGGATGCGAGAAGACCATGACTCCCGGATCAGTTCCCTTCCCCTCACCGGCCGGCGGCGCGCTCGAGCGGTTCCCCTCCGCCTGCCGGGTTCTCGAAGACGCGATCCAGGCGCGCGCATTTCCCGGGTGCGCCTTCGGCGTTCTTGCGGATGGCCAGGGATTTCAGGGTGCGCTGGGCCGGTTCACCTACGAGCCGGAGTCTCCGGCAGTCCATCCGGAGACGGTCTTCGACGTGGCCAGCCTGACCAAGGTCGTGGCCACCACGGCCGTGGCCATGCTGCTTTACCAGCGCGGCCAGCTCGATCTCGACACGCCGCTCGGCGATCTGTTACCCGGATGCGTCATTGGCCGGGAGCCCGGCGACGCATCGCGGCGGGTCACTTTACGTCACCTGCTCGCGCACAACTCCGGGCTGCCGGGATACGCCGGATTCTTCCGCTCGGCCGCCACTCCGTACTCGCTCTTTCGCGCCTGCCTGGAGCTCCGGCTTGAGGCCGAGCCGGGCGCGCGCGCCGAATACTCCGATCCCGGCTTCATCCTGCTCGGCCAGGCGCTTGAGGTTCCTGCCGGCGAGCATCTGCCCGGATGGGTCCGCCGTGAAGTCTTTGCGCCGCTCGGCCTGTCGGCCATCGGATTCTGCCCGGTGCAGGAGTTGCGCGCGGCCATTCCGCCCACCGAGGAAGATCGCGCCTTCCGGCATCGCCGCATCCAGGGTGAAGTGCAGGACGAAAACGCATGGGTGCTGAAGGGCGCGGCCGGTCATGCCGGGCTGTTCTCCTCCGTTCCCGACCTGCTCCGCTTCGCCGATGCGATTCTGCGGGCCGGAATGGCGGGTGAGACCGATCGGCCTGAGGCGCGTCTATTTGACCGGACGACTGTGGATTATTTTGCCCGGCGCCAGGGACCCGAAGGCAGTTCGCGCGCGCTGGGGTGGGATACGCCGTCGGGGAAGTCGTCTTCCGGAAGGCATTTCTCGCAGCACTCGATCGGGCACCTCGGTTACAGCGGCTGTTCGCTGTGGATCGACCTTGAGGCTGAGGTTGTCATCGCGCTGCTCACCAACCGGACATGGCCCGACCGGAGCAGCCAGTTGATACGCGAGGTCAGGCCCGCCTTTCACGATGCCGTGCGCGAGGCGCTATGACCCGTTACCGCCGGATGTACCTTTTGGCTTTCCCCTTTTCCGATTATTCTCACGGGCTTGCGCAATTTCGGACTACAATCAAAAATTGGGGACCGACGCATGCTAAGCAGCACCATGATTCAAGAGGCCACCGGCAGTCATAGAAATGGTAATGGCGCCGGAACCGACCAAAACTCTCTGCTCGAGCACCTCATTACAGAAAGTCCAAATGAGGCCTCCCAGGGTTTCGATACCAAGTCCGCACTGGACATTGCCCGGGTTATCAATCATGAGGACGCCAAGATCGCGGCAGCGGTCAAGAAGGCAATTCCGGAGATCGCACAGGTTATCGACCAGGTAGCCCGCAGCCTGCGCGACGGCGGACGGCTCATCTATGTCGGAGCCGGAT
>JBAUCP010000695.1:0-1557 GCA_049677625.1 Occallatibacter sp.
TCACTGCGCTTGCTTTCGCTCGAAAGTCCAAGTGTTTGCATTGCCAAACAGCTTGCGGTGGAGCAAGCGCCGCGTCAAGTAGCAGATTGGTTATTTACAAAAAGGTAAAGCATGGAGGCGCGAATGCTAGGGCGTATCGGCCTAGCGCCACGGGCGCAAAAAGGCCGCCCATAACAGGCGGCCTTCGATTCCAAGCGTTGCCTCGCTCAGAAGGTGGTGGAGATGGTGAGCCGGAAGGTCTTGCGGGGCTCGCGGAAGACATAGCGCGATCCGTAGGCCTGCATGGACTCGTCGTAGGTGTAGTCGCCCGCGCCGCCCGGCGGGAACATGGCTCGGGTGATCAGCTCGGCCGAGCAGCTTCCCTGCTTGCCGCCCACCAGCACGTCGTTGCAGAAGGGCGTCTCGAAGAGCCGCAGCGGGTTCCACGCGTAGTAGAGCTGGAAGGGCGCGTTCACGATCGGCATGATGGCCGAGAGCGCGGCGCCGGTGGACATGCGCGGCACAAAGTTGGTGCCACTAATGGGCCGGATATTCTGCTTGAAGCCCACATCCGAGCCCGGTATGCCGCCCTGGCACGAGCCGTTGTTGAAGACCGGGCAGCCGTAGAGCGGCGCGGTCAGCGAAGCGAAGCCTTCCGGGCTCTGCTTCAACTGGTTGTGGTTGGTGGCCGCATCGATGCCGAAGTCGTCAAAGAGCACAAACGTGAACGGTCCGACGATAGGAATCCGGTACTCGGCATTGGTGGTCAGGTTGGCATCTCCGCCAATGGAGGCCACGCCGTAAACCGGCAGCGGAACCTGGATGCACTGATTGTCTTGAGGATTATTGACGTCGCGCGGGACGCAGCTCCCGTCAGGATTGGTGAGCTGGAAGTTCACGCGCGTGGGCACGTAGCCGTAAGGCGTGGCGCTGCGCACGTCAAAGCCGCGCAGCTCGTTCTCGCCGCCGGCGTAGAAGCGGTTGTTGGGCGGAGCCACGTCGCCGCCGAAGCCGGCCACGTAACCCAACTGCGCGCGCACGCCCAGCACGTTGCGGCCGTTCGGCGACGGAATCAGGTAATGCATGGGGATGTAGCGCTTATACGCCACGACCGGCTCGAGATAGCGCACGTTGCCCCACAGGCCCGATACCTGCAGCGCAGCCGTGTACTGCTTGCCCTCGTGCGGGCGCAGAGGATTGCTGACCGTGTCGTAGGAGTAGGTGAGCGAGACGTAGCTGTTGATGATGCCGGCCAGCGCGTTCGATCCCTGGATGCCGCTGCGGAAGGAGATGGTCTGGAAGAAGGTCTGCGAGGCGGTGCTGAAGGCCGTAATGGTGGAGCGCGTCCACGAATACGTGAAGCCCACCCGCTGGAAGGCATGGCGCTTCAGCGGATAGCTGATGGAGAAGTTCGTGCCGTCCGAGTCCTGGTTGTAGTTCTGGGTCAGCGACTTCTCCGCGGCCGACAGGTTGACTGAGGCGCCGGTGGTGGCCTGGTAGTTCTTGGCCGCGTTGTAATCCTGCTTCTGGTTGAAGATCTGGAAGCCCACGTTGACCGGGCGGTTCTTGATGTAGGGC
>JBAUCP010000696.1:0-9324 GCA_049677625.1 Occallatibacter sp.
TGGTGCTTGCGGATCATCATCTCCACATCGGCGCCAAAGTCGTCCGGATCGCCGAGCACCTCGATCACGCGGCCGATGGGCGGGCGTGTAGGCGTGGGCCAACTGGTGATCTCCACATCAACCACCAGGCCTTCAAGGCCCTCCGGGCTTTCGAGTTTTGGAGTAATGCTTGCCTCTGCGCCCAACACGCGATGCGGCGTGGACGCTTCATTCGCTTGAGGTATTTCTTCGCCCGGCGGAATCAGGATGTGCTGCGTCATGCGCTCGTCGAATGGGACAACGTGATGGCCCATCGCACGATCGGAGCGCGCGTAGTGAAAAACGCCAACCACCGTCGGGTTGCGGCGCTCGAGGATGCGCGCAATGCGTCCCTGGCGCCGTCCATCGGCCTTCGGCGGTTCGAGCTCGACCAGCACCTGGTCTCCCTGCATGGCGCCGTTGATCTCGTTGGGGGGAATGAAAATGTCTTCCTGTCCCGAAGCCTGTCTCGCATTGGGCCGAACGAAGCCGAAGCCATCGCGATGCAGATCGAGCCGGCCCGCAGCCAGGTTGTCGCGGGCGCTGGCTCCATATCCTGAAACTTGCCCGGTAACTGCGCGCGGAATGCCCCACACCTCGCGGTCGAGTTTGGCAAGTTGGCCGCGCGCGGTCAGGCGCGCAAGCTGTTCCAGCAGCAGGCGCCGTTCGCGCCCGCCGCCCAGCCCCAGTTCGCGCACCAGTTGCTTGTACCCGGCCTTGCCGCCGGCGGAGCGCGCAATGCGCGCAACAAGATCTCGATCGGTCATAGCTCCAGAGTAGGCCATTGGCCGGTTCCAGCCGGTGCGGGAACGGGAATTTCGAACGCAGCGTTGGGCCTAAGATGTTGTCGAATTTGGCTACCGGAAGCGATGTTTTGCCGTCCACTCGTTCAACTGGGGCCCTCAGGCTTAAAATAGCCCCAACGCACCCTGTAATTGGGGCGGAGCCGGACGGGAATTCATCCTTTCCGCAGTCGGATACGGATTTGCCGAGGCATTGAGGAGCGGCAGACTGCAATTTTAAATTTTTGGGATCAAGCCATCGGCCATTGCCTTGGCAATTTCTCCAGTCCCTGAGTGGACAGAAAAGGAACACCTCTTGAGCGCTATGTGGAAACCCAACCAGACCGGACCGATCAACTCGTCGACCCCCACCCCCGAACCGCCTCGCGCCATGCCGCCTCCGGCGCCGATTGAGCCGCCCATGCGCCCCCAGGCCGTGACCGGCACCGGCACCGGCGAACAGGCCACCATCGGCAAGGGGTTGTTCATCAAGGGCGAGATCACCGGCTCGGAGTCGCTGTACATCGACGGCCGCGTGGAGGGCACCCTGAACCTGCCCGGAAACCGCGTAACCGTGGGCCGCAACGGCCAGGTGGCCGCCAACATCACCGCCCGCGAAATCGTGGTGCTGGGCAAGGTGAAGGGCAACGTCTCGGCTACCGACCGCGTGGACATCCGCGCCGAGGGCTCGCTGAGCGGCGACGTGGCCGCGGCGCGCATCAGCATTGAAGACGGCGCGTTCTTCAAGGGCGGCATCGACATCCGCAAGCCCGATGCAAAGACGGCTGCGGCGCCAGCGCCCGAGCCGGTGAAAGCGATCTCGGCGTAACCACGCCGCGACCCTGATCGCTCGTGCACGGACGCTCCCGCTCCGGCGGGGGCGTTTGTGTCTGCGCGGACAAGCGGCAGTGGAAGATGCGAAAACAGTTTGGGAATCGACGTCAATACGAGACGAATATGACTTGAAAGATATCGTTATTAAATAATTGAAAATAATAAGCTTGACAAAATATGACTTGAGAATCAACGCGAGATAGCTTAAAAGATAACCTGAGCCTCTGCCAGCTATGATCCGTTACGAACCTCCAAGCCGATGGCTTCTCTACGACGCAATCAGAGTGCAGACAGCGCTCGTGGAAGCCAAAGCGGCGGTGCAGGTTCTCCAGGCCCTGCCCTACCAGCGAAGCTGGGTAGACAAACTGCAAGAGCTGCAGCTCAAGCGGGAAGTCGCGGGCACCAGCCGCATTGAGGGAGCCGATTTTACCGAGCGGGAGCTCGATGAAGCAATTCGTCCCGATGCCACCCCGGCAGAGCTGATCACGCGCTCGCAACGGCAGGCCCACAGCGCGATGCAAACCTACCGTTGGCTCTCTGTCATGCCAACCGATCGCCCGATAACACCCGACCTGATTCGCGAGGTGCATCAGCGGCTGGTCACCGGTTGCGACGACGATCATTGCCCGCCCGGAGTCCTGCGCGGACGCGACCACAACGTCACCTTTGGCATTCCGCGCCATCGTGGAGTGGCAGGTGGACCCGCATGCGAAAAGGCCTTTGCCGGATTGCTTCACGTATTGCAGAGCGAGTTTCAGGAGCTCGATCCGCTGCTTCAGGCGCTGGCTCTGCACTATCACCTGGCGGCGATGCATCCGTTTCTCGATGGCAACGGACGTACGGCGCGCGCCGCCGAGGCGCTTGTTTTGCGGCAAGCAGGATTGACTGATCGTGCGTTCATCGCAATGTCCAACTACTACTACGATGAGAAACCCGAGTATCTGCGCGTGCTGAGCGAGACACGCGCTGCCGGTCACGACCTCACGCCTTTCCTGCTTTTCGGCCTGCGCGGAATCCGCCGGCAATGCGAGGCACTGACGGCAGAGATACGCAAACAGATGCAGCGCGCGCTGTTCCGGGATGCGATGTACAGCCTGTTCAATCGGCTGGAGACAAAGCGGAAGAGGGTAATTGGTAATCGTCAGGTCGCGATTCTTAAGGTCTTGCTTGAGACGGAAGAAATCGAGTTTGAAAAGCTATTTAATCAGGTGAAACACGAATACTCGGAACGAAAATATCCGTTAGTTGCCTTCATGAGGGACCTAGGTCAACTTCAAGACCTGCAAGCAATCACCATTCCGCTCAACGAGGCCAACTGGCTGCAGTGTCTAGTATCGATCTGTCTCGATTGGCCCCAACAGATTTCGGAAACTGAATTTTTCCGCCGCATCAAAGAGATGCCTAAAGGCAAGTCATATCGATTCCTTGGCTAGTTAAGCCAGCCCCAGCCGCTTCATGGCCACGCGCGGCAGAGCTGAGCCGGTTTTTTCAAGGACGCCCTTCAAAAGCACCAGCCACAGCGTGGTTCCCGCGACAAGGACCACAAGGTCCGCGACGCGAGCGTGCACGTGCACCCCGTGCAGGCGGCCAAAAATGCCGCCGATGGCCATGGCCAGCAGCGCAACCGCGCCGCCGGAGACGACCGCGGCCAGCAGGCAGCGGCCCATCTCGGCATAATCCAGGCTGGCCAGCGAGACCATGCGGCGCTTGTGCAGGAGCGCGGCAATGAGCAGCGTCTGCATGGCGATGCCGATGTCCGACGCGAGAGCCAGGCCGGTGGCTCCCTGCGTTTTGTAGAGCGCGTCGTAGATGGGCAGCGAGACGGCCGTGACAATGGTTCCCGCAATCATGGGAATCAACGTATTGCCTGCCGCGTAGAATGCGCGCGCGTAGATAGCCTGTGCCGACCACAGAAACAGCGAGACCGAGAAGACGGCAAAGTAAGCCGCGCACTCGCGGGCCTCGCCGGAAGTAAAGCGCCCGCCGGTCAGCACCAGGTCGATCGCGGGCCGGCCCAGGGCGATCATTGCAGACGCCACCAGCAGTCCCAGCGACGCCACGCGCGAAACCGAGTCGGCCACTCCGGTGGCGAACTCATAGCGCTTGTCCTGGGTCCACAGGCTGGCGAAGAACGGCAGGGAGGCCGCGCCGGCGGCCTGCGCCAGCATGGCCATGGGCGCGGTAAAAAGCTGCTTGGCGTAGCTCATCAGCGAGACGGCCCCGCCGATCTTCGATGCAAAGTGCGCGATGATCCAATTGTCGGCTGTAACCAGCGAGACGCCGGCCATGAGCGGCAGCGACAGCCGCACCCACTCGCGCAGTCCCTCGTCGCGCCAGTCAAGAATGGGGCGATAGCGCGCGCCGGCGCGGCGGGCGAAGATCCAGTTCAGGAGAAACGGGCCGCAGAACGCGCCCCCCAGCGTGCCTACGGCCAGTGAAGAGACGCCCATCTTCTTCACCAGCAGCACGCCGCCCACGATCGTTCCGAGCCCATAGAGGAGCGGCGCCACGGCCTGCACGCTGAATTGCTTGCGCACCAGCAGCACCGCGGCAAACACGCCGCCGGCAAAAAAGCACAACTGCGCCGGTAGCAGGATACGCGTGAGTTCCACGCAGATGGCCGCCTTGCGCGCGTCGAAACCGTTGAACCACCAGTGCACGTACCAGGGCGCAAAGATCTCGGCCAGCAGGATGGCCGCGCCCAGGACCAAATACATTGTGGTCAGAATCACGGAGAGCGAACGCTCGCCCTCGGCCTCGCGCCCGGCCTCTCGATAACGCGTGAGGATGGTCACAAACGTGATGGAAGCCGCCCCACCCACCAGAAAGTACGAGATCATGTCCGGCAGCACAAAGGCGGCGTTGAAGGCGTCGGCGTCTGTGCCGCTGCCGAAGAGCCACATGATGTACTTCACACGCACCAGGCCGATGATGCGCGACAGGAAGGTGGACGCCATGAGCACCACCGTGGCCGAAAAGACGCTGTGCGCGTGCGACGGGTGCAACAGCCCCAGGCCACGCGACCACCAGGACCGCGTGCGCGGGGAGGGTTGGGTTGAGGATGTGCCTGCCACTTCAGTCGATTCTACCGGGCGGCGCGTCCCGGACCGAACCGGCGCGTGTATCCTGTCCGCATGAGGGCATTGCAGGGAGCGGCATTTCTTTTCGGCATCGGCGTGATTCTACCGCTGGCAGGCAGCCTGGCCGCGCAGGCCATTCACGGGCGCGGCGGAATCTCGCTGCCGCCTCCGCCTGACGTTGAGGCGACTCCGGTCACCGACGACTACTTCGGAACCAAGATCGTCGACAACTATCGCTGGCTCGAAGACGCGAAGAGCGACCAGACGCGCGCCTTCATCGACGCCGAAAACGCCTACACCAACCGCTATCTCGAGCAGGCGCACATCCGGTCGCAGATCGCCGACGATCTGGACCCGCTGGTCAACGTCACGGATACGTCGGCGCCCATTCAGCGCGCGGAAAATTACTTTTTCTACCGCCGCCTGGCCGGCGAAGGCCAGTACTCGATCTATGTGCGACACGGCTGGACGGGCAAAGACATGCGCATCATCGACCCCGCCGTCTTCAGCCGCGATCCGAACACATCGGTTTACATGAACGATGTCTCCCGCGACGGCCAGGTAGTGGCCTACTCGGTGAAAGAGGGCGGCGCCGACGAAACCAGCATCCGATTCTACAACGTCAAGACCCGCAAAACGCTGCTGGACGAGCTGCCCTCGGCGCGTTATTTCAGCGTCGCCTTTGCGCCGGATGGCGCCAGCGTCTACTACGCGCGCAACAACAAAGACGGCACGCTGCTCTACCAGCATGTCTTCGGCCAGCGCGTCTCCCGCGACGCACTCATCTTCGGCCACCAGTTCCGGGGCGAGCTGCTGGGCGGCAACGACTTGTTTTCCGGCGACGTGACGGACGATGGCCGCTACCTCGTTATCCAGATCAGCCGCGGCGTTCCGCCCCGCCGCGAGGATATCGTCTTCCGCGACCTCACCAAGCCGGGCTCGCCCTTCGACATCCTGGTCTGGAGCCTCGATGCGCGATTTTCCACCATCTACGCAAACGGCGCCTGGTATGTGAAGACCGACTATAAAGCTCCCATGGGCCGCATCATGAAGGCCGACCCCGGTGTCATGCCCGAGGCCTGGGACACGATCGTGCCCGAAGCGAAGGACGTGATTGACGACTGGTCGATCGTGGGGGGCAAGATCTATGTGAACCGGCTGCATGACGTGAAGACCGAGACCCAGGTCTTCACGCTGGCCGGAAAACCCGCCGGCGAGATCGACTACGGCGGCATCGGCTCGGCGTCCAGCGTCCTGGGGCGCACCACGGACCGCTTCGGCTTTTATAGCTTCGAGTCCTACATCGTTCCGCCCACGCTTTATCGCGTCGACACGCAGACCGGCAAGCGCGAGGTCTTCTTTCAACCCAAGATTCCCTTCGACTCCAGCCAGTACGAGTTGAAGCAGGTGTTTTACAAGTCGAAGGACGGCACCCAGATTCCCATGTTCATCGCCGGCAAAAAGGGCCTGAAGCAGGACGGCTCGGAGCGCCTGCTCATGACCGGCTACGGCGGCTTCAATGTGAGCGAGACTCCCGCGTGGAACCCGGAGTACGCGTGGTGGCTCGAGCAGGGCGGATGGTTCGCCGAGCCCAACCTGCGCGGCGGCGGCGAATATGGCGAGCAGTGGCATGAGCAGGCCATGTTTGAGAAGAAGCAGAACGTCTTCGACGACTGGTTCGCGGCAGCCGAGTATCTGATTGCCAACCAGTACACATCGCCCCAGCACTTCGCCATCCGCGGCCGCTCCAACGGCGGCCTGCTGATGGGCGCATCCATCACCCAGCGCCCTGAGCTTTTCTCGGCCGTCTGGTGCGGCTATCCGCTGCTCGACATGCTGCGCTACCAGAAGTTCAAGGTGGGCTACTACTGGACCACCGAGTACGGCTCCGCGGACAACGAAAAGCAGTTCCCCTATTTGCTGAAGTATTCTCCATACCAGAACGTAAAGCCGCGCGCGGATTATCCCGCCGTGATGTTCTTCACCGGCGACAACGACACGCGCGTGGACCCGCTGCACGCGCGCAAGATGACGGCGCAGCTGCAATCAGCCTCAAAGAGCGGCCGGCCGGTGCTGCTGCACTACAGCGTCTCGGGCGGCCACTCAGCCGGCGTGAGCGTCGATCAGGAGATCCAGGACGACACGGACGAGCTGACCTTCCTGTGGACCGAAACCGGACAGGCAACGTCACGGAAGTAACCCCGCGCGCCGCTTTGCAAGTGCGCTATCTCCTTCTTTTGATTCCACTAATGGTCTGACCAGCCGGGCCGATAAAACAGTACAGAACCCAAATAGCGGGCTCGATGGCGTTGCTTGACCGTTGCAGCGAAGAGTTCCCGATAACCGACGGATTGGTGCGGCTGATGTGAGCCGATGAATCAGCCATTCAGCCGGGTTTCTTTGCAAGCATAGTCACGCTTCCGCGCCAGCGCGGAGCCGGAGCCCAGATGGCAATAGCAGCACTCAATGCATTACCCGTGGATTGGCAGGATGAAGACGCCCGGCTGGCGGCGCTCATGTCCACCGGTATTCTGGATTCGCCTCCTGAGCCCACCTTTGATGCCATTACCCGGCTGGCGGCCGAGTACTTCCACGCCGATACCGTTCTGCTCGGTTTTGCCGATGCGAGCCGCGTCTGGATCAAGTCCTACTGGGGTGAGCCGGTCCGCGAGCTGCCGCGGGTGCGGTCGGTCTTCGAGATGGTGCTTGCCGCCAACGGTCCGGTGGTCGTCCCCGACGCCTCGATGGATCCACGGTTCCAGGGAAGCCGCCTAGCCGTGCGCCGGCTGCAGGTGCAGTCATTCGCCAGTGTTCCGGTGCGTTCGCACGACGGTCTGATCCTGGGCACGTTGACCATCCTGGGATGCCAGCCGCGGCGCGGCATGGCCATCGACGAGCTGCGCATGCTGGAAAGCCTGGCCGACATGGCTGCGAGTCAACTGGAGCTGCGCCGGCTGCGCCGGTCTTTGCGTTCGCAAAATGCCTGGCAGCCCGACGACGACGTTCCAGCCGCCCCCAGGGCGTGGCCGGCCGGTTCCGATCTGCGCCAGGCTCTCGACCAGCGCCAGTTCGTGCTCCACTACCAGCCCGAGATCGAGCTCACCACGCACAAAATCGTCGGCCTCGAGGCGCTCATCCGCTGGCACCACCCCGAGCGCGGCATGATTTCGCCCAAGGACTTCATTCCCGCCGCCGAGGAGACGGGCATGATTCTGCCCATCGGCGACTGGGGGCTCTCCGAGGTCTGCAACCAGATTCAGCTATGGAACCGCGAGGATCCCAACCACAGCGCCCTGCGCGTGTGCGTCAACCTCTCCGCGCATCAGTTCTCGCGCGAGGGGCTGGCCGACCATGTGGAGGCGCTGCTGACCCGCTCCGGCATCTCCAGCCGGCAACTGGGCCTGGAGATGACCGAGTCCAGCCTCATCTCTGACCGGCACACCGCTCTCAGCGTGCTCGGCAGCCTGCGCAGGCTGGGCGTCTCGCTGCTGATGGACGACTTCGGCACCGGTTACAGCTCGCTCAACCATCTGCACTCGTTCCCCTTCGACGTGCTCAAGATCGACCGCTCCTTTGTGAGCCGCATGACCGACGGCGAGCAGCCGCTGCAGATCGTCCGCACCATTGTGGAGCTGGCCCGCGTGATGGGCATGGACGTGGTGGCCGAGGGCATCGAAACCCCTGCGCAGCACGACCTGCTGCGCGACATGGGCTGCCGCTACGGGCAGGGTTTCCTCTACGCCAAGCCCATGACCGCGGAAGCGGTCACGCGGCTGCTGCGCGTTCCCGGCCGCGTGCTTTCTCAATCCGAGCCCACTGAAACCGTTGTCAACTGACCGTCTGCGTGTCCGCGGCTGACCGCTGGGTTGTTCCATTTAAGGAATATCCTCCTCGCGTTTCCGTGTTTGGAACTCGCCGGGCAATTTCTGCAAGAAATTCCTAAAGTTTGTTCGCCATCGTCCCGTTATGCTCGGGACATGCAGACGGCTGCCGACAATCCCGATCTCTCCTCGAGCTTTGCCGGCGCGCTGGCCGCATTTGCCTCGGAAACAGCGGATCATTCAATCGATCCCGGCGGCGATCCCGGAGGCGACGGCCTGGCCGACGACGTGGCGGTTCTCAGCTACGAGGGCGCCGTACGTGCGCAAACCGGCCGTGTCCAAACCGGCCTCCCATTCGCCGATCCGTATACCGATTCGCCTGGCACTGCCGCCGCGGCGACGGACGGCCCCAGTTCGAGCGCTATGGAGCGCGAAACTGCGGCGTCCGGCAGCAACCTGAAGGCAGCCAGCATCACCATCCGCATGAGCCAGGCAGAATGCGCGCAGCTCAGGAAGCGCGCAGCCGCAGCCGGCCTCACCGTCTCGGCCTACCTGCGCTCCTGTACGTTTGAGGCAGAGGCGCTGCGCGCGCAGGTCAAGGAAGCTCTTGCCGAGTTGCGCGCGGCTACGCCGGATGAGACGCGCACGGTCACGCACGCGCCACGCCGCTGGTGGCGGCCCTGGCCGCACGCAGGCTCCCGCTCCGCGCAGGCTTAAGCCGGCTGCAGAATAAACCCACCGAGAGCGGCACGAAGTATCAGGGCACGGCTTCAGCCGTGCCGATAAAGC
>JBAUCP010000697.1:0-7820 GCA_049677625.1 Occallatibacter sp.
GATAAAGAGGCAGCAACTCCGGGTAGTGGAGCGCGAACAACCCCTCCACGATGAGAAACGGACCGGGCTCGACACGCACGGTGCGGCCTTTCACGCGCGTGTGCGTGGAGAAGTCATAGAGCGGGCGTTCGATGGCCTCGCCGCGCGCCAGCGCCGCTACATGCGCGGCCAGCAGCGAGCTCTCGATGAGCGCAGGATCGTCAAAGTTCTGCCGCATGCGCTCTTCGAAGGGCAGATGCGACAGGTCGAGGTAGTAGTTGTCGAGATGAAAATGAATGCCGCCGAGGGCGCGCGCCAGCTCCGCGGCCAGCGTGGTCTTGCCTGACCCCGAACAGCCGGCGAGACCCAGCGCCACGGGTGGAAACGGGAGCCTTGGCGCGGCAGCGGCCGGATTTGCGTTTTCGTCTATTTCGTTCACGGCGCAGACTCCACCAGAGCGGCAATGCGCGGAGCAAGGCGTGCGAGCAGCGAGGCAAGCCTGGCCTCAACCTGGCGGCCGGTTTCGAATACCTCTTCGTGGCTCAGCGGCGCACTGCTCAGGCCTGCGGCCAGGTTGGTGACGCAAGAGATGCCGAGCACCTCGATGCCCATGTGCCGCGCCACAATCGTCTCCGGCACAGTAGACATGCCTACCAGCGTGGCGCCCAGCGCGCGAAAGGCGCGAATCTCCGCGGGCGTCTCGAAGCTGGGGCCGGGCGTGGCGAGATAAACGCCCTCTTCGAGCGGAAAGCCTTCTTCGGCGGCGGCATCTTTCGCCAGGCCGCGCAGAGCCTTGCTGTAGGCCTCGGTCATATCGAAGAAGCGCTGGCCCGCGCCGGGCCTGACAGCGAAGCGCGGCTCATTGGGGCCGATGAGCGGGTTCCAGCCCATCATGTTGATGTGGTCGCCGAGTGCAACGAGCTGGCCCACGCGGTAGCCATCCTTGATGCCTCCGGCTGCGTTGGTGAGCACTACGGCGCGAATGCCGAGCATGCCCAGCACCCGCAATGGAAAGGTGACCTGCGCCGGCGAGTAGCCTTCGTAGGAATGCACGCGCCCCTGCATGATGGCGACAGGAGCCCCGCCGAGCAGTCCGGCAACGATGCGTCCCGAGTGGCCCGCGACCGTGGATTGGGGAAAGTGCGGAATCTCGCCGTAGGGCACGATCACGGCGTCGGTGACAGCCTCAGCCGCTGCGCCCAGGCCTGAGCCCAGCACAATGCCCACACGCGGCGCGAGCGAGCCGAGCCTGGCCTTGAGAGAGGCAGCGGCTTCAGCAACCTGTTCGTAGTAGCTCATGATGATTTACGCACTCTGCGTTCTCGTCATTCTACAGGGTCAATGCGCGAGAGATGCGATGGAATCAGGGAGTCTCAGAGGGGTCGGGAGAATCCGCTGTGTCGAGATCGACGAACGTATTCGCATTCTGCGGAAGGCCCGGCGCGTAGCATTTGCCATCGGGCGCGGCGTTCGCGGGGCACTCATCACTGAACTGCGCGCGGCGCGGTGACTGTGCGTACTGCCAGGCGGCTATGAAGGCGGGCTCATCGGGATCGAGCGCGATCTTTCCCGGCTGCTCCAGCGTGCAGCCTGGAGACGGCGGGCACTCATCGAGCGCGAGCCAGAGCGCCAGCCGGCCCTCCGGGCTTTTAGCTTTGGACCTTTTTTGCGCACGGTTCTCTTCCATGTCGATGATGTACTGCGCGGTGCTGATGGTTCCGTTCCCATCGGGCACCTTGATGCCGGAGCAATAGACGCCCGCGCGCGCACCGGCTGCGCGCACCGCGTCAATCCACGCGAAGACATACGCGCTCTGCTCGGGAAGCAATCGGCCGCCTTCTTCCTGGTCGAGAAAGATAAGCACGTTGGGTGCGAACCCCTCGCGCAGCGCAGCTGCAACGGCAGCCTTTCCGTCCGCGGCGCCCAGTGCCGCGGCGTGCTGTCCCTTCAACTGCGCATCGAGCCTGCCATTAAAGAGCACCAAAAAGCCGAATCCATTTTGCTTGAGCAGGTCGCGCTTGCCCGCCCAACTGTTGGCGGTTTCACCGGGAGGGTTGTTGAGCCAGTACGAGGTGTAGTTAAAGTCCTTGCGCAGAGCCGGCAGCAATTCGTCGCCGGGATAGTTGTTTCGGTCGAATCCTGCGTAGGCCTGCGCGATGCCCGCATGTGCAGAGGCCAACAACAGCAGGAAAATGAGGGATCGCGCTACTCTTCTTTTTGCCATTTCGCATTGCCGATTTTACATGCGAACGATACATTGAGGAAGCGAGGAATCGCGCTGGGCCGAATTTCCAGGCGAGGAGGCCGCGTCCAATGTGCCGCAATATCAAAATGCTTTTCAACTTCGATCCGCCGGTGACCGCCGAAGAGGTGCGCGCCGCGGCCTTGCAATACGTGCGCAAGGTGAGTGGGTTCAACAAGCCGTCGAAGGCCAACGAGGTCGCGTTCGATGCTGCCGTGGACGAGATCGCCGAGGCCTCGATGCGTTTGTTGCAGCAGCTTGAGACAACGGCTCCGCCGCGCAACCGCGAGGAAGAGGCTGCAAAGGCGCGGGAGCGCGGGCTGGCGCGTTTCGGCGATTGAGCGGGATGAAGAAAGGGAGACGGATCAAATGAGGCAGATTGTCGCCGTGATCTTCGGGATCGGTTTGTTCGGAAACGCTCTGCTGTTTGTGCCCCAGGCCATTGCCATCTGGCGCAAGAAGACAGACGAAGGCGTCTCGCTGGTTACCTTTGGCGGTTTCAGCGTGCTGCAGATTCTGGGCGTGATTCACGGCCTCTACGAGCATGACAACTCGCTGATCTTGGGCCTGGGAGCGAGTTTTCTCACCTGCGGAACGGTGACAGCGCTGACGGTGTTCTATAGGATTCGGCGGCTCAGCGCGTAGCTCACGCGTAGATTTGTATTTTTGACCTAACCAGTCAGAATGGGTGGGGCACCCGGTCCTGAGCTCGTCCTTCGATACCGCACGTTCACCCCAGAAAAATCCCCGCAATCGACGCCGAAATCAAATTTGCCATCGTGCCGGCCAGCATGGCGCGGACGCCGAGCTTCGCCAGATCATTGCGGCGCTCGGGAACCAGCGCACCGATGCCGCCAATCTGCATGCCGATGGAGCCGAGATTCGCGAAACCGCAGAGCGCAAAGGTAGCAATGGTGAACGAACGCGGGGCGAGCGCGGCCTTCTGCGCGCCGAGTGCGATGTAGGCGACTACTTCGTTGAGCGCCATGCGCGTGCCCAGCAAATTGCCGATGGCCTGCGCATCGTGCCAGGGCACGCCGATGAGCCACGCCACAGGTGCGCCGGCATAGCCGAGGATCTGTCCCAGGCTGCTCGGGAACCACGGCACGCCGCCGTGAACCCACGCGAGCAGCATGTCGAGCAGCGCCACAAGCGCGAGAAAGCTCACGAGCATGATGGCCACATTCATGGCCAGCTTGCCGCCGTCGATGGTGCCGCGCGCAATCGCTCCAATCAGATTCTCGTCTTTGTGCAGCTCGTCCTTGGGGATGACGACTTTGCCTTCGGTAGCTGGCGTTTCGGTTTCGGGAACGAGCATCTTGGCCAACAGAATGGTGCCCGGCGAGGTCATGATGACGGCCGAGAGCAGATGGCGCGCCTCCACGCCCTGTGCAATATACATGGCCATGATGCCGCCGGAGACGTGGGCCATGCCGCTGGTCATGATGACCATGAGTTCCGAGCGCGTGGCTCCCTTCAAAAAGGGACGAATCGTGAGTGGTGCTTCAGTCTGGCCCATGAAGATGCTGGCGGCTACGTTCATGCTCTCCGCGCCGGAGATGCGCATGGTCTTGAGCATCACCCAGGCCATGCCGCGAATGACGATCTGCATGATGCCGATGTGATAGAGCACGGCGAAGAACGCCGAGATGAAGATGATGGTGGGCAGCACCTGAAAGGCGAAGATAGCTCCAGAGCTTGCGGGCAGCAGGTTGCCGAATGCGCCGGAGTTGGGAAGGCCGAGCTGGCCGAACAGGACCTGCGTTCCCGCGAAGGTGGCCGAGAGCATGTTGGTGACCACTGCGCCAGCCCAGCTCATGACGCGCTGGCCGAAGCTGAAGCGCAGCACCAGGAATGCGAAGGTGATCTGCAAGCCGAGACCCCAGGCAATGGTGCGCCAGCGAATGTGTTTGCGGTCAGTGGAACCAAGCCATGCAGCGGCGAGCACTGCCAGAATCCCCAACACTCCGGTGAATCGAGCCAAAGCGCCTCCTGAAGACAGTGGTCAGGGATCAGTGGTCAGTCGTCAGCAAAAGCACGGGCATTCAACTCGGGTTGCAACTGACAACTGTCCACTGTCCACTGAAAACTGACAACTGTCGCCTGACAACTTGTTCCTACCTTACAGCATTGCGCAGGAATTCCTGCGCGGAATCGCGGGTGAAAATGCGGCCCACCAGCGCGACTGCGCCGGGCGGGGTTTTGGAGATGGTGATTGCACGCTTCAGAATTTCTTTCGGCTCGGCAAGGTGGGACGCGGTGGTGGCGTAGAGCGTGGCCAGCGGCTGCCCGCGCTCGACGTGTGCTCCGCGGCGCGCGTGGAAGAGGATGCCCGCGTGTGGATCGACGGGTTCCCCTGCTTTTTCGCGGCCCGCGCCGAGGCGCTGCACGGCCCATCCGAGCGCGGTTGTGTCCATATTGGTGATGAAGCCGCTCTCCCATGCGTCCACTACTTCCGTCGCGCCGGGCTTGTGAAATCTTTCGGGATTGTCAAAGACGCCCGCGTCGCCGCCCTGCGCTTTAATCATCGCGAAGAAGATGCGCAGCGCCGAGCCGTCGGCCAGGGCTTTTTCAGCGCGTGCGTAGCCTGCCTCCGGCGTGGCGGACTGGCCGCCAAGGTGAATCATCCATCCGGCGAGAATCAGCGAGAGCTCGCGTAGATCTTCACTCTGGGCCGGCCGGTTGCCGCGCAGCAGCTCGACCGATTCAACCAGCTCGATCCAGTTGCCGGCGGCGCGGCCCAGCGGCTGGCCCATATCGGTGAGCAGGGCCACAGTGCGCGTGCCGGCGGCTTCGGCTGTGGCCACCATCAGCGCGGCCAGGAACTCGGACTGCGCAGCGTCGCGCAGAAACGCGCCGGAGCCGGTCTTTACGTCGAGCACCAGCGCGTCCAGCCCCGCGGCGAGTTTCTTGCTCAAAATCGAAGCGCAAATGAGCCCGGCATTTTCGACCGTTCCGGTGCGGTCGCGCAGCGCGTAGAGCACGCGGTCGGCGGGCACCAGCGACGGCGTCTGGCTCACGATGGATGCGCCGCACTTCAAGAGCACCGATTCGAATTCTGAAAGCGTGAGCGCGGTGCGGTAGCCGGGAATTGACTCGAGCTTGTCGAGCGTGCCCCCGGTGTGGCCCAGCGCGCGGCCGCTGATCATGGGCACGGCCACGCCGCAGGCCGCGGCCAGCGGCGCGACCAGGAAGCTGGTTTTATCGCCCACGCCGCCGGTGGAGTGCTTGTCAACGGCGGTCTTGCCCAGCCGCGCCGGCGAGAACTTCTCTCCTGAGTCGCGCATGGCCAGCGCGAGCGCGCGCGTTTCGTCGAGCGAGAGGCCGTTGAGCCATGCGGCCATGAGCCACGCGGCGAGCTGCTCGACCGGAATGGCGCCCGAGGCCGCGCCGGCGACGACGAATCCGATCTCACGCTCGTCGAGCGCGCCGCCATCGCGCTTTTTGCGGATGATGTCGATCATATGCAGCGGGCCAGTCGCGGTCCCGGTCCGAATATCGTCAGTGGGCATCATTGCAGTCGGCGCTCTACTTCAGTTTCATTTCGAAGGCCAGCGGCAGCAGGTCGCTGAAGATCATGGTGCGCACGCCGTCGGACACGGGAAAGACAACCGGCGCATCGGGCAGAACGAACTCGGAGAGCATCTGGCGGCACGCGCCGCAGGGCGGGCTGGCTGCGTGGTTCAGGTTGGCCACGGCCACGGCCTCGATGCGAATCTGGGGCCCGAACTCAGAGACGGCGCGCACCAGCGCAGCGCGCTCGGCGCAGATGGTGAGCCCGTAGCTGACGTTTTCCACATTGGTTCCGGTCACGATTTCGCCGCTCACGAGTTTGAGCGCGGCTCCGACTTTGAATCCGGAATAGGGCGAGTAGGATTGCAGCGCTGCGCCGCGGGCGTGCTCCAGCAGTTCTTCGAGCGCCGCCTGGGGCAAAATCGTCCTGTTCATGGTGTTTCCCATCCGCACACCGCGTGAGATTAGAGGCTAATGCATTTCATCCGCCGCTGTACACATTGGACGAGTTGCACCGGGCAGATGTTTGCGCGGCTGAACTGCGCGGCTGTCGCGGTGTTGTTCGCAATTTCTGTTTCCGCTCCCGAAGCGTGTCCTGCGCAGCGCGCGGCTGCAACCCAGGCTCAGAGTGCGCCGTCCGCTGTGCCCGCGTTCGACGTGGCCGCGATTCACGAGCACAATCCTGCGCCGCATGAGCGCTCGCACATTATCGATTCGAATGGGCGGTTCACCACGGTCAACGTGGATCTGAAGGCAATCATCCAATGGGCCTTCGATCTGCCGGAGAGCCGCATCGTGGGCGGTCCGTCGTGGCTGGGGTCGGCGCGGTGGGATATCGAGGCCAGGGCCGACAATGCGCTCGATATGCAGAAGACCTACGATGCAGCCGCGGCCAGGCAGCAGAAACGGCAGATGGTTCAGGCTCTGCTTGCTGACCGCTTTCATTTGGCCGTCCATCAGGAGACGCGCGAGCTGCCGATCTACGCATTGATGGTTGCGAAGGGCGGCCCTAAATTTCTGGGCACGAAGGCCGATGGCAGCAAATTCGACCGCTGGAACGGCCGCATTGAGATTCAAGGCGGCGACAACACCGTTGCGGTGCTGGCCGAGGAGCTGGCGGAGACGCTGGGCCGCGTGGTGGTGGACAAGACCGGCATCGAGGGCCGCTACAAGATTGCGCTCACCTGGACGCCGGACGATGGCGCGGTTCCTGCTTCGAGCGCGACTGCAAGCGACCAGGGGCCTTCGGTCTTCACGGCCCTTCAGGAACAACTGGGGCTGAAGCTCGAATCGGAAAAGGGGCCGGTCCAGGTGCTTGTGATCGATGGCGCGGCGATGCCTTCAGAAAATTAAGTCTTAGATCGCGTGACTTTGTGTTTTTGGGGTCCGTGGTCTCCCACCCTTTCGCCAGAAACAAGGCGAAAGGATGGGGCACGGGGCAAATTGATCCGGGCTTTCATCCGGGCCACGCTCACGGCCCTTTTTAAGAAAAAGCAAAGATGTTAAAGCCTGAAAGGCCGCATGGAAAGCGAAAAAATACCCTGGCGCGTGACCATCGGGTTCTCGCCCCGCTCAAGTCCATCCGCATCCATCCGATAAACCCCTAAGGTGCTTTCTGCGCTGGGGATGCTATCCCGGCCGGCCGGATGGTTGGATACAAATGGATGAGCTAACGAGAGAGTTTCTGATTGAGAGCCAGGAAGGGCTGGACCGCATGGAGCGGTGCCTGACCGAACTGGAAGAACGGCCGCAGGATACGGGCCTGCTGGCGGACATATTCCGTTCCGTGCACACCATCAAGGGCACGACCGGATTTCTCGGCTTCAAGCGGCTTGAGAAGCTGGCCCACTCGGGCGAGAATCTGCTGGGGCTGCTGCGCGACGGCAAGCTGGCCGCCGATCGGCCCATAATCACCGGCCTGCTGCAACTGCTCGACGGGTTGCGCGCGATTCTCAAGATCATTGAGGCGGAAGACAGCGAGGGTACGGGCGAAGATTCGGCGCTCATCCGGCAGCTTGAAGTGTTGCAGGTTCCGGCCCACGCCGCGGCCAAGCAGCCTGCGGCAGTGAAGGTGAGCGCGCATGCG
>JBAUCP010000698.1:0-4420 GCA_049677625.1 Occallatibacter sp.
GCAGCCGAACCTCACCGCCTTTACCGGGTGAGGAGAAATCACCGCTCTCAAGCGGTCTCGTCGGCTTGCTCCACACCTTATCATTGATGCGTACTGCACCTTCCTTTAGCTTGCGCTGTGCCTCGGCATTGGAGCTCGTTAAACCCGATTCTGTGAGGAGCTTGGCAATCTTCAGCAATTGGTAGGGACCGGCGGACGGCTGGAAGTCGGTTGGCGTAGTTTCCGAGTACATTTCTTCGCGCTCAAGAACACTTTCCGGAAGAAAGTCCTTTAGCAGGAAGCGAACTTCATCGACACTTTCGGAGAATTCCTTCTGCTGAAACATCCGCGCCCAGTTCTCATCTGCGCTCTGCGCTGCAGCCTCGCCATGGAAGCCGGCGGTGATGGTCCGCGCCAGCCGCTTCTTCAGGTCCATCGGGTGCAGACGGCCTGCGGCAACGTCGCCTTTCAATGTCTCAATCTCCGAACCGCGAAGGTCGGTCAACAAGGAAAAATACTTCCACATCAGCTCGTCGCTGATGCTCATCAGCTTCCCATACATCTCGCCCGGCGGCTCGTTGATGCCGATGGCATTGTTCAATGATTTCGACATCTTCTGCACGCCGTCCAGCCCCTCGAGGATCGGCGTCATCAGCACAATCTGCGGCTTCTGCCCGTAGTGGCGCTGCAGCTCGCGCCCGCACAACAGGTTGAACTTCTGGTCTGTCCCGCCCAGTTCCACGTCACACTCCAGGGCGACCGAGTCGTAGCCCTGCATCACCGGGTAGAGCAGCTCGTGAAGGCTGATCGGCTGCTCCGCATGGAAGCGCTTCGAGAACTCGTCGCGCTCCAGCATCTGCGAAACCGTAAAGTGCGCGGTCAGCCGGATCGTCCCCTCGTAGCCGAGTTTGCTCAGCCACTCGGAGTTGTACCGCACCTCGGTCTTCTCCTCGTCGAGGATCCGGAAGACCTGCTGCTTGTAGGTCTCGGCGTTCAAGTCAATCTGCTCGCGCGTGAGCGGCTTGCGCGTCACATTGCGCCCGGTCGGGTCGCCGATCAGGGAAGTAAAGTCGCCCACCAGGAAGATGACGGTGTGGCCGAGCTGCTGAAAGTGGCGCAGCTTGCGCATCAGCACAGTGTGGCCCAGATGCAGGTCGGGAGCCGTCGGGTCAAAGCCGGCCTTTACGCGCAGCGGCCGGCCGGTTTTGCGGCTTTCTTCCAGCCGCTCGCGCAGGTCCACGACGCGGATGATCTCCGCCGCGCCCTTCTCAAGCAAATCCATCTGCTCATCTACAGGTAGAAATTCATGCATGTCTCAATCAGTATAAATTTCGTTGCCCGATCCGCTCCCAATCCGGATGGCGGGTCTGCTGCGATTCGATGAGTTACCGGCAAAAAAGCAAGGTGGTGTCCTAATTTCAAGACAATCGCTGCCTCAGGGGCTAAAGCCCCGTTCATTCGGCGAATCTTTGCGGCACGCCTAAAGTCGTGCCCTTTCAAAACAGGACACCACCAAATGCAAGGGCAATTCTCCATCTGCTATGTTGTTTGAGAATCATCCGGCATTGGATTGGGAGATTGCACAACCGTGATGGAACAGGAGCTTCAAAGTCTCATTGACCGGCTGGCGGAGCACAAAACCCTGGGCGCGGCGCCCCGGCCGGAGCTGGAGTGGCTTGCAACACACGGGTCGATTCGCAAGCTGAATACCGGCGAAGTGCTGAGCGTGAAGGGCCGCACGGTGGAGGCTCTTTACATTATTCTCTCCGGGCGGCTGGCCTTGTTCGTCGATCGCGGAGCCGGGCTCACCAAGATTATCGAATGGCGCGAGGGCGATGTTTCCGGCCTGTTGCCGTATTCGCGGCTGGTGGCTCCGCCGGGAGATTCAAAGGCATTGGAGCCGCTGGAAGTTCTCTCCATACCGCGCGAACACCTCAGGACGATGACCCGGGAATGTTTCGATATCACCTCGATCCTGGTACACAGCATGATCGATCGCGCCCGCCTGTTTACATCGAGCGACCTGCAAAACGAAAAGATGATCTCCCTGGGCAAGCTCTCGGCGGGATTGGCGCATGAACTGAATAATCCAGCTTCGGCGATCAAGCGCTGCGCGGCCATACTCGAAGAGCGTATGCGGGATTCAGAAGAGTCCGCGCGCGCGCTGGCTGCGGCGCCGTTGAGCGAGGCGCAGATCGCGGCCATCGAGGCATTTCGCGCTGCGTGCATGGCCGGGCAGAACTCCGGCGAACGCACTCCGCTGGAGCAGTCGGACCGCGAAGAGGCCATTGCCGGCTGGCTTGCTGCTCGCGGTCTCGATGCCGCGGGCGCTGAGACGCTGGCGGAAACCGCAGCGACCTTCGAATCGCTGAACCAGCTGGCCGCCGCAATGGATCGGCCCGTGTTGAATGCGCTGCTGCGCTGGCTCGCCTCTGGCTGCGCCATCCGCAAGATGACCTCGCGCATTCAGGACTCTGCCACGCACATATCGAATCTGTTGAGCGCGGTGAAGGGATTCACCCACATGGACCAGGCGAACGTAGCGGAGCCGGTTGACCTGGCCCTGAGCCTGGGCAATACGGTGGAGGTGTTGAAGTCGAAGGCGCGGGAGAAGTCAGTAGCGGTGACCCTGGAGCTGGAAGCGGAACTGCCGGAAGTGCGCGGCTTTGCCGCTGAATTGAATCAGGTGTGGGGAAACCTGATTGACAATGCCCTGGACGCCGTGACGGAGGGCGGCAAGGTGGAAGTGCTTGCCGTTCGCGATAACCAAAGCGTCGTGGTGCGCATTATCGATGACGGTTCCGGCATTCCGGAGGATGTGCGCGACCGTATATTCGATCCGTTCTTCACCACCAAGCCGATGGGGCAGGGTACCGGCCTGGGGCTGGATATCGCCCGGCGGCTGGTGCGCCACAATGACGGAGCCATCGACTTCGAATCGAAGGCCGGCTACACCAAGTTTCAGGTCAGACTGCCGATCGCAGATCGTAAATTCACATCCGCTTAGCCCATCTGTGCATCTTCTGCTATGCGGCACACATCTCAATCGCAAACAAGGAGAAGCACGCCCATGCCCACCGTAACCGGCCGTTCCGTGCAGGTCCCCGCCCCCGGCAAAGACTTCGAGCTGATCCAGAAAGAGTTCCCTGAACCCGGCCCCGGCCAGGTCCGCATCCGCGTGCTCGCCTGCGGCGTCTGCCACAGTGATTCCATCACCAAATTCGGCGCCTTTCCCGGCATCCAGTATCCACGCGTTCCCGGCCACGAGATTGCCGGCGTGGTGGACGAGGTCGGCCCCGAAGTTCCGCTCTTCCAGCCCGGCCAGCGCGTGGGTCTCGGCTGGCACGGAGGCCATTGCAACTACTGCACCCCCTGCCGCCGCGGCGACTTCATCCTCTGCGAGAATGGCCAGATCTCCGGCATCAGCTACGACGGCGGCTACGCCGACTATGTGATTGCCCCGGCCAACGCGCTCGCACTGGTTCCCGGCGAGCTGAGCGATGTGGACGCCGCTCCGCTGCTCTGCGCCGGCATTACCACCTACAACAGCCTGCGCAACAGCGGCGCGCGCACCGGCGACACGGTCGCGATTCTCGGCATCGGCGGCCTTGGCCACCTCGCCGTGCAATACGCCGCCAAGAGCGGCTACCGCACCGTCGCCATCGCCCGCGGTCAGGACAAGGCCCCGCTCGCCAGGCAGCTCGGCGCACATGTTTACATCGACAGCACCACTCAGGACCCTGCGGCCGAGCTACAGAAACTGGGCGGCGCGGTCGTCGTCCTCTCCACGCTTACCGATGCAGACGCTCTCGCCGCCGCCGTCAACGGCCTCGCGCCCGGCGGCAAGCTCATCATCAACGGGGTGCCCGAGAAGCCCTTCAACGTCTCAGCCATTCCGCTCGTCCTGGGCCGCCGTTCCATCGTCGGCTGGCCCTCCGGCACCGGCATGGACTCCGAGGACACGCTCAACTTCAGCGCGCTCACCGGCATCAAGCCCATGGTCGAGGTCTACCCGCTCGAGCGCGCCGCTGAAGCCTTTGACCGCATGATGAGCGGCAAGGCACGCTTTCGCGTAGTCCTCGGCATCGGCGAGCAAGTGCAGGCCGAACTGAAGAGCTGAGAGTCTGTCTACGGTCAAGATTGAGAGCTGTGCTATCCCACCCTTTGCGCAGAAGACGCGCAAAGGATGGGGTATCCGAATTTTCGTTAACACTTAATTCGAAAATGCTCTAAACGGCATCGAGGAAGCCAGGATCGATAGGGACGGCGTTGATTCGCTCCTCAGTGCTTTCTACAGAGCCGCGATGGGCGAAAAACAGGAGGTTCTCAAGAAGGGAGTGGCATTCCATCTCCCCGGCATGCCCCCGGCCCTGAGGCGCCAATCGGTGATAAACGTACCGGTCCATGACTGCGTGGGCGATGCGCTCGGTTTCACTGGACA
>JBAUCP010000699.1:0-4351 GCA_049677625.1 Occallatibacter sp.
CACAGGAGGGCCGGAGCAACGGCCGCGGCCAGCCAGCGGCCGGCGGGGCGCAGCAGGCCGCCCGCGATGGCGATGACCGCGCCCAGCGCAAGCGCCGCGGCGATAAACGACATGCCGAGGATGTTGACGTGCGCGTCAGTGTAGGTGACTCCGTCGAAGATGGTGTGTTGCTCGAAGAGCAGCTCGAAGCGGCCGATGTACTCGCGCAGCGCGAGTGTCAGCAGCAGGAATCCGGCGGCGATGGAGACGCCGCGCCAGGGCAATCGAACCGGGATGCCTGAGCTGCGGTCGAGCGCGCGCGCTCCGCCGGCTGCGAGCAGAAACAGCGCAGCGGCGATCGAGATCAACACCGCCAGCGTGAGCAGCCATCCGGCGATGAGCTGCCATGCCGGCAAGGTGAAGAGGTAAAAGTTCAGCGGCCTGGCAAAGATGGGATCGGCGGCGCCGGCAGCCGCGGCCGGTGCGTACCAGAAGAGCGCCAGCGTGGGCCACTGCGACTGCATGGCCGCACCGGTGGCGAGAGCAATCAGCAGCCCAAGGGCGATGGCGGCGCCATGGAGCACGCGGCCAACGGGTAGATTGATGGGACGGCCGCCGAAGACGATGGTGTGGCGATCGGGCAGATCCGCGGCGTGCGACCGGCGCAGCAGGAAGAACGCCCCGTAGAGTACGCAAAACGTAAGCGCCGCAAAGGCCGCGAACGTTCCCCATTCGAGAGACCACGTCTTCCAGAAGACGCTCTCATAGCCGAGCGAGCTGAACCAGAGCAGATCGACCCAGTAGGAGATGGCCGCGCGGCCGGCGAAGACGATGATGGCGAGAATAGCGAGGAAGACAAGAAGAACACGGCGCGGCCCGCGCGGTTTTCCGCGCATCGGCCAATCGATAGTTTCGGGCATTTCCCACCCCGCTCAGGCGAAAGCTTCACGCTGAGCTACGCAAGAATTGTACAGCGTGGTGCCATGGCTGCCGCGTAGGGCGTTACGTCGTCCGTTGAACCGTGCCTCAAAAACATTCCAGCTTGGACCGCAGTCGGTGTTAGCATTTTTTCAGGCAGGAGAGCTTCAATTGGCGAGCGAGATCATCTTTGAGGTGCGCGAGGACGAGGTGGATGGCGGTTACACGGCCAATGCCCTGGGCTACGGCATCCACACGCAGGGGAATACTCTCGATGAATTACGTGCGATGGTCAAGGATGCCGTCAACTGCTACTTCGACGAGGCGATGGAGTCGCCAAAGATTATCCATCTGCGAGATGCTTGATTTGTAGATGTGTCCGGAGCTGCTTCCGGCTCTCAGATCAGGTCGTTCCGCCCTGTGAGCCCCAGCTCCTTCACAATCTTGCCCACATCCTGCGAGTGGTCGCGCTGCACGATCAGCAGTGCGTCTTCGGTGTCGACGACGACGAGATTCTCCACGCCGACCAGCGCGACGAACTTCCGAGGACTGTAGATGTAGTTGTCGGTGGCCTCGATGGCCATGTGTCCGCCGGAGTCGGCCACGTTGCCTTCGGCGTCTCCGCGCAGCCGCGTCTCGAGCTGGTACTCGTAGAGCGAGGCCCACGAACCGAGATCGTTCCAACTGAACTCGGCCGGCAGGCAGTAGAGGTGCGAGAGGTGCTCGCCTTTGGCCGAGCGCGGCTCCAGCACGGCGTAGTCTACTGAGATGTTTTCGCACTTGGGATAGAGCGCACGGAAGGTCTCGTCGAAGTGCGGCGTGCCCCACACCGCGGCAATGCTTTCGAGCAGCGGCGCGGTCTCCGGCAAGTGCTCGCGGACGGCGTTGGCCAGCGTGCGCGCCGACCAGAGGAACATGCCGGAGTTCCAGTAGTAGTTGCCTGCGGAGACAAACTCCTCAGCTCGATTCTGATTTGGCTTTTCCGTGAACCGCCGCACATGCAGCGCGGAGCCGTCGCGAGTCAGGTCGCCGGTCTCAATGTAGCCGTAGCCGGTCTCCGCGCGGATCGGCTCTATGCCCAGCACTACGATGTTGTCGCCCGCGGCCGCCACGGAGATGCCCTTTTGCAGCGCCTTCAGGAATCGCGGCTCGTCGGCGATCACGTGGTCTGAGGGGAAGACGCCCAGCACCGCGTCAGGATTTTCGCGCTCGATGAGGAATGCGGCCAGCCCGCAGGCCGGCGCGGTGTTGCGCGCGACCGGCTCCCGGACAAGCTGGGTGGGGGGCAGTCCGGGCAACTGGTCGGCGATCTCCCCGGCCAGAAACTCGTTGGTGATGATCCAGGTCTTGTCCAGCGAGGCCAGCGGCTTGAGCCGTTCCACGGTCTGCTGAATCATGGAGCGCTCGCCGTCCAGCGCGAGCACCTGCTTGGCGCGGGCGCGGCGGGAGCGCGGCCAGAAGCGGGTTCCGCTGCCTCCGGCGAGTATCACGGGGCGAAAATCGATGGCGTTCGACATTGAAGAACCATCGTACTCGACCCGTGCGTGGTTTGCACAGGGACCGAAGTACTATTTCGCCCGAGAAAAACGGTTGAGCAGCGCCGGCATTGGTGTGCTATTTCAGTCCGGTGAGGAACTCGCCCATCCGCCGCGTGCCCTCGTCGATGCTCTGCTTGGTCACCGGATACGACATGCGGACATGCTCGGCGGTTCCGAAGGCCTCGCCCGGCACGGTGACTACGTGCGCCTCGTGGAGCAGCCGCGTGGCCAGCTCGGTTGCGGTGCGGATGCCGCCCTTGCCCAGGAACGCGGAGATGTTGGGGTAAACGTAGAACGCGCCCTCGGGCCTGGTGCAGGTTACGCCGGGAATTTCGGCGAGCTTGGCCAGCATGTAGTCGCGCAGGTCGATGAACTCGGCGCGGAACTCCGCAACGCACTGCTGCGAGCCGGCCAGCGCCGCGATGGCCGCCTTCTGTACAAAGCTCGTGGCGTTCGAGGTGGACTGCGACTGCAGCTTGCTCAGGTTGGCAACCACCGGCTTTGAGGCCAGCGCGTAGCCGGCGCGCCATCCGGTCATGGCGTAGGTCTTTGAGAGCGAGCCGAGAATGACAATATGATCCTTGGCCCAGGTGAACGAGCCGCCGGAAACGGGTTTGCCGGCGTAGTTCAGGTACACGTAGCACTCGTCCAGAAGCAGGAAAATCCCGCGGTCGTGCGCCAGGTGCACGATGCGTTCCAAGTCCGCGGCCGAGACCACCGAGCCCGCCGGGTTCGACGGCGAGTTGAGAATAATGGCCTTGGTGCGCGGCGTAATGGCGCGCTCGATGGCGTCCGCCGTGATGCGGAAGTTCTCCGCCTCGCGGGTCTCGAGGAAGACCACTTTGCCGCCCGCGTACTGGATGATGTCCTTGAAACTCACCCAGTACGGCACGGGCAGAATCACCTCGTCGCCGTGATCCACCAGAATTTGAATGGTATTGAAGAGCGCCAGCTTGCCGCCGGTGGTAAAGATGGCCTCGTCGGCCGTATAGTCGGAGCCGAAGTCGCAGGCGTGGCGCTCGACAATCGCCTTGCGCACGTCGGGAATGCCGGGAACGACGGTGTAGCGGGTGAAGTTGGCGTCAATGGCCGCAATCGCCGCCTCCTTGATGTGGCGGGGGGTGGGGAAGTGCGGCTCGCCGGCGCCAAAGTCCACCAGGTTGGCGCCTTGCGAGCGCAGCTTGGCGGCCTCGGCGGCCACAGCCATGGTTGCGGAAACCTCAATGCGGCCGATGCGGTCGGCAAAGACTTGCGAAGGCGTGGATACTGTCATAACAGTTCTATCTTGACAGATTTCCGGCCCGGCGAAAAGCGCGCCCGCGTGGCTTGCTTGCGCTTGTTATTAGCATGACCGCGTAGATTTGTGGTTTCCCAGGTCTCAAAAGCGAGATCCTTCGACGGGCTCAGGACAGGCTCTGGGGCACCCAAGATCATGGGTACGATTACAAAATCACCAGGTCACTATACTAGTTCGCCGGTACTGTACGGTCCATCTCGATGAGTAGCTGCATGAGGCGGAGTGCAGACCCAAGAATGGCCCCGGCGGCAGTATCGTTGCTCAGGGCATCCATGGGCCCTTCCCCAAAATGAAGACCGCTGGGCGTGAGCATATTCAGGCGGGCATTTCCGTTGACGGGCGCGCGTGGCCGCGCATCCCTCCACGGCCCGATGGTTCGCACCACCAAAGAGCCAACTTTCAACAAGTTGTCGATGGCTTCGTCAAGCGCGTTGCTGGGACACTCCCAAACCACGCCGGCGCCGCTGAAGTTGAAGTACCGAGCGCGGTGATCCGCGTAACCGGCCACCAGATCGACACCCTGGGGTAGCCCGACTTCAACCACCACGCCCAGCACCTGTTTTTCCGACTCCACCGGCGGCTGCTCGCCCAGCTCGCGAAGAATGTGCCAGGCTTGCAG
>JBAUCP010000700.1:0-6300 GCA_049677625.1 Occallatibacter sp.
GCTCTATACCTCCATGCTCGAAGCCGCCGTGAAGGAGATGAAGGGCGAGAGCGCGGAAGACCACATCACCACGCAGCTCAACCTCGGCATTGCGCTGCGCGTTGACGAGAGCTACGTGCCCGAAGAAAACCAGCGCCTGCGCCTCTACAAGAAGATCGCCGGCGCATCGAGCCCTGCCGCCGTCAATGAAATCCGCTCCGAGATGGAAGACCGCTATGGCGCGCTGCCCGACGCTACGGTGTATCTGCTTGAAGCCGCGATGGTGCGCCTGGAGTGCGAGCGCATGGGCGTGGCGCAGATCGACCGCAAACGCGGCGAGCTGCAGATTCGCTTCACTGAGAATGCGACTGTCGATCCGCAGCATCTTATGCGTCTGGTCGCGCGCAACGCCAAGCGCGGCGCGCAGTTTACGCCGCAGGGAGTGCTCAAGTATCCGCTGGCCGCGGTGCGGCCCGACGAAGTTCTGCTTGAAATTCACGAGGTGCTTGCCAGCCTTGCGCCTGACCCGGTTAACGCATGAGCCGCACGCATCATTGAGGAAACCGCGAATGAAAATGGCGCTTGCCTTGTTCACGATTGGAGTTTCTATGTCTTCAGCCATCGCCGCGCATGCCGCGCAGCAAACCTGGCAACAGCCGCTCACAAAGGTCAGCGACGAGTACTTCGACCAGGTCTACTTCCGCTACTCGCCCTCGACGGCCACGTCCACCGGCTTCCACCAGTACGACGCGCAACTCGAAGACTACTCGCGCCACGCCATTGACTCCGAGATCGCCGCGCTCAAAAGCTTCGAGCAGCGTGTCGAAGCCATTCAGCCTGATAGTTCGCCCGCCGATTTTGTGCCGCGCACCGACCGTGAAATCCTGCTCGCCAACATTCGCTCGCAACTGCTGGAGCTTGAAACCATCCGCCCCTGGGCCAAAGATGCTGACAACTATTCGAGCACCTGCGCCAACGGAGCCTTTGTGCTGATGGAGCGCAAATTTGCGCCGCCTGATGATCGTCTGCGCTCGCTCATTGCGCGCGAAAAGCAGATGCCCGCGCTGCTCGCCGCCGCGCGCGCCAATCTCCAGAACCCGCCGCACATCTTCACCGAGATCGCCATCGAACAGTTGCCGGACATTGTCAGCTTCTTTGAGCACGACGTGCCCGCGGCCTTCGCCGACGCGCAGGACCCCACGCTCAAGTCCGAGTTCGCACAAACCAACGCCGCTGTCATCGCCGCGCTCAACGACTATCTCGCCTGGCTCAAGACCGATCTGCTCCCGCGCTCGAATGGCGACTTCCGCATCGGCGCGGACGCGTTCCACAAGAAGCTTGAATACGACGAGATGGTCGATCTGCCGCTCGACAAGCTGCTCGAAATCGGCTGGGCCGATCTGCGCAAAAATCAGGCTCACTTCAAGCAGGTCGCGCACGAACTCGAACCGGACAAGGACCCCAGCGCGGTCCTCGAAGAGCTGGGCAAGGACCATCCCGCGCCCGATCAACTGCTCGACTCATTCCGCGCCACATTCACCAATCTCATCGAATTCATTCGCTCGCATCACATCGTCACCATCCCGTCTGACGTAAGGCCCATCGTTGAAGAGACGCCGCCTTTCATGCGCGCCACCACCTTCGCCAGCATGGACACGCCGGGCCCCTACGAAGCGCACGCGACTGAAGCTTACTTCAACGTCACGCTGCCTGACCCCAAGATGACACCGGCTGAAGTCGAGGGCTACATGCACTCGTTCAACATCGGCACCGTGATCTCAACCGCCGTGCACGAGGCCTATCCGGGCCACTACGTTCAATTCCTCTGGCTGCCGCAGGCGCCCAGCAAGGTGCGCAAGATTCTCGGCGCCAATACGGATGTAGAGGGCTGGGCGCACTACTGCGAGCAAATGATGCTCGACGAGGGCTATGGCCAACCGGGTGAGGGCGCGAAGGACGAGCGCGAATCGAAGCTGCTGCGCTTGGGCCAGTTGCAGGATGCGCTCTTGCGCAACGCACGATTTATCGTAGGCATCGAGATGCACACCGGCAAAATGAGCATCGAACAGGCTGAGGAGTTCTTCCAGAAAGAGGGCTACCAATCGAAGGAGACCGCGCTGGTAGAAACCAAACGCGGCGCCGGCGACCCCACGTATCTTTACTACACGCTGGGCAAGCTTGAGATCATGAAGCTGCGCGAGGACGTGAAGAAGAAAGAGGGCGCGGCCTTCTCGCTGGAAAAGTTCCACGACGATTTTCTCAAGCAGGGTTTTCCGCCAGTCAAGATCGTGCGTGAAGCCATGCTGGGCGACGACTCGCCCACGCTGTAATCAAATTCAAGGAGACGGAATGAGCAGGAAAGTTCGCAAAGCAGTTTTCCCTGCCGGTGGCTTAGGCACCCGCTTTTTGCCCGCTACCAAAGTCATCCCCAAAGAGATGCTGGCGCTGGTCGACAAGCCCATCCTGCAATACGGCGTGGAAGAGGCTATCGCCTCCGGCATCGAGCACATCATCATCGTCACCAGCCGCGGCAAGGGCGCGATGGAAGACCACTTCGACATCAGCTACGAGCTCGACGCAACCCTTGAGCGCAAGGGCAAAACGGAACTGCTCGAGCTCTCGCGCAAAATATCGTCCATGGCGCGCATCAGCTACGTTCGCCAGAAAGAGCCGCTCGGCCTGGGCCACGCGGTGCTCTGCGCAAAAGAGCTGGTGGGCGACGAGCCTTTCGCCGTCATCCTGCCCGACGACGTGATCGACGCCGACCCTCCCTGCCTCAAGCAGATGATTGAAGTCTTCGACGAAAAAGGCGGCTCGGTGCTGGCCACCATGACCATCGAGGGGCCCGGCATCAGCGCCTACGGCGTGCTGGCCGGCTCTCAGGACAAAACCAACCCACGCATCTACAACTGCACCGGCATGGTGGAGAAGCCGAAGTTCGAGGAGGCTCCGTCCACGCAGGCCATCATTGGCCGCTACATTCTTACGCCGCGCGTCTTTGAACTGCTGGAGCACACGCCGCCCGGCGCCGTGGGCGAAATCCAACTCACCGACGGCATCAAAGCGCTGCTCAAGGAAGAAAAAGTCTTCGGCTACACATTCGCCGGCAAGCGCTACGACGCCGGCGACAAATTCGGAATGCTGCAGGCGACGGTAGAGTTCGCGCTCAAGCGGCCCGAGTTTGGCGATAAGTTCCGCGCGTATCTGAAGGGGCTGGGACTTTAAAGCGGAGTTAGCGTTCTTAGCGGTGTTAGCGGTGTTGGCGGAGTTAGCACGATTTCTAACTCCGCTAACTTCGCCAGCACGCCCGCCGCGGCAGGCGGCTAACTCCGCTGCTTTTTCACGCCTTCCACTTGATATTGCATCCGATCGAAGGCCGCTGGTCTGCAGGCACTTGTTTCTCTGCCAGCACCGTATCGATCGCCGCGCGCAAATCCTCGCCCGTCACCGGCACACCGTTGCCAGGCCGGCTCGCATCGTATTGCCCGCGATAAGCGAGACAAAAGTCCTTATCGAAGAGGAAGAAATCCGGCGTGCAGGCAGCCATGTATGCGTGCGCCACGTCCTGCGTCTCGTCATACAGATAAGGGAACGCAAACCCATGCGCCTTAGCCTGCGCCTTCAACCCCGCGGGGCTGTCGGCCGGATGCGTCGTCACGTCGTTCGAGCTGATGGCGACAATGGCCAGCGGCTTGCCCGCGTAATCGGCGCCCAGCTCGCCCAGCGTCTTCTCGATGTGCTTCACGTAAGGGCAGTGCGCGCAGATAAACATCACCAGCAGCGCATCCTTGCCGCGAAAGTCGTCGCGGCGCACAGTCTTGCCGGTCACAACATCGGTCAGCGCAAAATCCGGCGCGACGGTGCCTAGTTCGAGCATAGTCGATTCAGTAAGTGACATCGCAGTATCTCCTTTTGCTAACTCCGCTTGCGCCGCTAACTCCGCTCATCGCTAGAACAACCCCGGCTGCCGGCCCGGCACCGCGATGCCGAAATGCTCATAAGCCAGGCGCGTGGCCATGCGCCCGCGCGGCGTGCGGTCCAGAAATCCAATCTGGATGAGAAATGGCTCATACACCTCTTCGAGCGCATCCACTTCCTCGGCCAGCGTCGCGGCCAGCGTGCCAAGGCCCACCGGCCCGCCATCGTATTTCTGGATGATGGTCAAGAGCAGCCGGCGGTCGATCTCGTCAAAGCCGTGCGCGTCCACTTCCAGCATCGTCAGCGCAGCATTCGCCGTCGGCCGGTCGATCGTTCCCGAGCCGCGCACCTGCGCATAATCGCGCACGCGGCGCAGCAGCCGGTTGGCGATGCGCGGCGTTCCGCGCGAGCGCAATGCAATCTCCGCCGCGCCGTCGGGGTCGATGGGAACCTGCATCACCTCGGCCGAGCGCTCCACGATCACGCGCAGTTCATCCTCGGTATAAAACTCGAGGCGCAGCAATATTCCAAAGCGGGACCTGAGCGGCGAGCTGAGCAAGCCGGGCCGCGTGGTGGCGCCGATAAACGTGAACGGGCGAATCTCCATCACGTGGGTGCGCGCCGCCGGCCCCTGGCCAATGATGATGTCGAGCTTGTAGTCCTCGAGCGCGGTGTAGAGCTTTTCTTCCAGCACCGGCTGCATGCGGTGAATCTCGTCGAGAAAAAGCACCTGCCGCTCGCGCAGGTTGGTCAAAATCGCCGTCAGGTCGCCTTGTATCTGCAGCGCCGGACCCGAAGTCTGCTGAAAACCCACGTCCAGCTCGTTGGCAATGATGGTGGCCAGCGTGGTCTTTCCCAGTCCGGGAGGGCCGAAAAGCAGCACATGATCCAGCGCCTCGCCGCGCGACTTTGCGGCCTCCAGGGCGATGGCAAGCTGTTCCTTGGCCTTCGACTGGCCGATAAACTCACGCAGCCAGCGCGGGCGCAGCTTGAGCTCAAAGCCCTGCTCCTCGTCGGCGCGTGCGGCGCTGACCAGCCGTTCCGGAGAGTTGTCGCGCGCAATGGCCATGCTCACCAGAAGTGTAGCGGGTCTCGCCTGCGCGGGCAAAGAAACAGGGAAAAGAAGTAGTGGCTCAGTTTGAAGGGTACGGGCTTCAGCCCGTACATAAGCAGCCTCAAAACAGTGGGGGCTTTAGCCCCTGAGGGAACACCGACGTCCAGATTAGGACACAACCGGAAACGCCGCGGCGCCGGTTTCCCAGAACCAGCACTTTCGTGTAACAATCCGGGTACCTTAACGCGAAATGGTCATTGACTCGCCATTTTCGCTTCCGGTAGCATGACGCTAACTCAGATGCTGCAGTATTGGGTAATGCGACTCGACTGATTTTAAACGCGGAACCGCTCCCCCGGTCTCAAGCCTATCCTCAACAACAGGATGGCAAATCAGCTATGGACGGGGTAAGGCAGTTCGCCATGTCGCTCGTGCGGGGAGAGGGTAAAGCAACCGATTCTGGCTGCCGACCCACGATCCCCTCGTATCAGGGCTGGATCATGAATTCGAGGAGCCAGCCAGGCGGATTCGCCAGGAGACCTCTATGCGTTATCGTCCTCTGCTAGGCGCTGTGCTCGTTATGTGCTTTACGGTGCCGCTTACCAGCTGCATCAACTCCCCGTCATTGACTTCGATTACGATCACTCCCAGTGCGTATATCATCACGCTGGCGTCGGATGGATACGGCGGCTATTGGAGCTATGAGGCTGTCGGGTCCTACACGCATCCCGGCCATATTGCAACGACGGCGGATATCACCGACCAGGTCACCTGGACCTCCCTGGCTCCCATCATGGTCACCATAAGCGATACCGGAGTTGCCACGCCCACCGGCCTGGCGACGGGAACCTCGCAGATCACGGCAAGTGCGCCCGGGTTTCACGGCACGATTGTCAGCAACGCTTCGACGTTCACTGTTCAATTGCCGCCGATAACTACCGCACGCAGTGTGAGGACGCTCTCAATTGTTCCTTCGCAGAATCAGGAAGCTCCATTTGCGGTGACGGGAAAGACCTCGGACGGGGGCACGGTGAATGTGACGGATCACCTGACCTGGTTGTCGAGCAACACGCAGACAGCTACGATTGACGCAAACACCGGCGTCATCAAGGTGGTCAGTGCTGGCCAGACAACGATCACTGCCATCTATACCAACGCCGACGGTGGCATGGCGATGGGCACCAGGGCGCTGACGGTAGCCCCGTAGAACCAGGCGCGCAAAATAGGACCCAACACTTCTTTACTGCAATTTGAGATAGCAGGCGAGCCGCTCTTCGGAGTCTGTTACGAAACTCCGGGGTCCTTTTTAAAAGAGCGCTCCCTTCGGGGAGCGTTCTTTGTTTTTGGGG
>JBAUCP010000701.1:0-5254 GCA_049677625.1 Occallatibacter sp.
CGCGGTCGGGAACAAACGAGTACCACGGCCAGGTAAACTTCCTCTTCCGTAACCAGGTGCTGGATGCGAACACCTGGGGCAACAAGCTCCAGGGAATTGGAAGGTCCGATTTTCAAAGAAGCAATGCCGGTGGCGCCATCGGCGGTCCCATTCTGAGGAACAAGTTGTTCTTCTTCTCGAGCTATCACTATGAGACCGAGAATCAGGGAGGGTCAAACGTTGAAACGGTGCCGACCAGCCTGGAGCGGGTGGGTAATTTCTCGCAGACTCTGCAGCCAAACGCGGAGGGGCAGCCGGTGGCGGCGCAGTTGTTCAATCCGTATTCGGTGACGCAGGTTTCGCCCGGCCTGTACCAGCGGGCTCTCATCCCCAACGCTACAGTCACCCCAAGTCTGCTTCCGGACCCGACTGCATATACCGCCGCGCTCGCGATGTTCAACTACTATCCCACCCCAAACCGCACGCCCTCCGACCCCTACAACGATAACAACTACATTTCGTATACCACTAACACGCTGAGGCTGCAGACCCTGAACAATCGCGTCGACTTCAAGAAGGGGAAGCACTCCATCTACGGCACCGGCGGATACTATTGGACGAACAATAACAACCCTTTCGATTTGCAGCCCGACACGCCGTCCAGTGGGGGAAATAACAACCCGTCGGCTTCGTTTAACAATGCGCCGTCAACCACGTCCGATCGCAACGGCTATTTGCAAATTGGCGATACGATCGTCATGAGCCCGTCCTTCTTTATCGACGCCCGTTACGGAATCATGCGAACGCACGCCATCGCTTTCGGCGGCCTACCCTCCGGATTCAACCAGTACAACGCGTTTGGAATCGCGTCAGGCACGCAGGCGCTGTTTGCCAAACCCGGATCGGCGCCCGTCGTATGGCCCAACTGGTTCGGTTACAGCGGTTCCGGCGGCGGCAGCAATTGGACCAACCTTTCAGGTGGCGGGTTTGCGAACAAGGAGGAACGACAGATCGACCACGCCGTCAACGGCAGCGCCACCAAGATCAAGGGCAACTGGACCTTCAAATGGGGGGGTGAATATCGCGTGCAGCTCGCCAACTACACGGATTTCGAAGAGGGCTCGGCAAGTTTGAACTTCTGCTGCTCGGGCGATCCGGGCGGCAACTATGGCTTCGAATATGTGAACTCAACCGGCGGCACGACATCACAGGACAACAATCCTCAGCTGGGCGGCATCAACGGTGCGAAGACGTTCCTCGGACAAGGCGTTTGGTTCGTCCGGCCCGGCGCCAATTTGAAACCGGCCTATGCGGCAAAATACTTTGCGGTGTACTCGCAGAACGACTGGCGCGTAAAGCCGGGTTTGACGCTCAACCTCGGCCTACGTTGGGATGTGGCGCCTGGCCTGACGGAGCGCTACAACCGGCTGGCGGGATACGACTTCACGAGGATGAATCCCTTCGGAACCCTGGGCATGATCTCTTTCCCCGGCACCGATGGCTACAGCCGCAATATGTGGGATACGGAATACAATGATTTCCAGCCACGCGTCGGGGCCGCTTACCAGATCACAAACTCGCTGGTCGCGCGCGGCGGGTTTGGTATTACCTACCTGCCCAGCAATACCGGGTACTTCTCCAGTCCCAACGACTACGGCGAGGCATCGTTTGCTCCCGGCAACAATGCATTGCCTTATGGCGCCAACCCCAGTGGCGTTCCTACGACGGAGCTTACCGATGCAGCCCCCTTGGTTGCGGAGGTCGGAGCGAATCCCAAGGCTCCGCAGAACTACGGCATCAACGAGGCGTACTTCGACCGGCATCTGAAAAACCAGCAAGCTTACCAAGCGAATTTCTTCCTCGAGAAATCCTTTGGAGCGAGCAGCCAGTGGTTGATTTCGCTTGGCTGGAGCGATGCAATCTCGCACCATCTGAGCACCCGCAACTTTGCATTTGAGTCTTTGCAGAGCGTGCCCGCATCCATTCTCGGGATGTGGAAGACTCAGTACATCGCCAACAACGGAGTCGACCCGTCTACCGACTCTGTTCCGAATCCGTACCAGCCACCAAGCGGGCCGCTTTTGCCGTTCCAGAACGATCTGGCGAACGCGACCATTCAGCAGTTCATTCCCTACCTGCCATATCCGCTCTTGTATGGCGGGGGCCAGGGCCTCAACGGATCAACGGGCTTCGCCAACTATAACGCCGGGCTGGTTCACGTTGCTTACCATGGAGCCTCGGGGCTCACGATGATGTTCAATTACACCTGGTCGAAGGAACTGGATTTTGTGTCCACCGCGACCGAAGATGGGCAGGGTGTGAATCCCGATGGAACCATCAGCAGCACACCGGACCTGATCAATCCGCATAACAACCTGAACTACGGCGCAGACGATACCCCGAGCGCGTTCAATGCGGTGGTTACGTATCAATCGCCGTTCGGCGCAAAGGGAAAGTACGCAATGGGCAATCCCGTGGGACGGGCGATCGCGGGAGGCTGGAACCTTGGCACCGTGGTTCAAATGCGAGACGGCAATCCCGCGATCTTGAGCATGGGCGGGGACGGCTCGATCACCGGCCGGGTCGATAGCAACAAAATATACCCGTACGTGCTTCCCAAGTCGTATCAGCACATGTTCGACGGCTCGACCTCGGTAACATTGCCGTGCGGACAGACGATCACCCCGGGCTCCTACTATCGGCTCAAGTTCGACCAATGCGCGTTCCAGGGCGAAACCCTTACCACTGCCAATGGCAGTATCGTCCCCAACATTTACTGGATTGGAAACTCGCCACAAACCAACGGCCACATTCGCACCGACGGATACACCAACGTGGACTTCAATATCACCAGGTCGTTCCCGATTCGCGAACGTTTCGCCCTGCAGGTGGGCGCGGACTTCAATAACCTGTTCAACCATCCGCAATTTCAAGGTGGCGATAGCGGCAACCTGGGAACCATGAACCTCGGCAACGACCCATCCATGGGTCTCATTCCGGGAGTCGGTAATGGTTCCACCTTCGGTTCACGCTACCTGACTACCTATGACCCGCGCCAGATCGTACTGCACGGCTTCGTCAGATTCTGATGAGGCATGGCAGAGACTAAACTTAGGGCATTTCTCCTCCGGATATAGCCCTTATTACCTCATACGGGGTGGCAATTTCTTAAAGAAATTGCCACTTCGCTGCGTCGGCTCCGGTACACAGCAGAAGGAGAAATGCGTTAGGGGTGTGAATGAACCCCTTGGTCAACTCGACGATTGATTCATCGCATCGCGGTGCCCGTTCCACTGGAACGGGCTCCCAACCGTTTTTATGAACGTCGAGCGTGGAGGTAAGCTCGTTCCCCATACAAACGCGAAAAAGGAGGTCAACGATGACTGCGAACCGAATCGGGAAGTGGATAGCACCGATTGCGACTTCAACGCTGGTTGCAGGCGGGCTGGCTTTCGCGTGTTTTCAGCTCACATGCCCAACATAATCGGGCCCGTTGACCTGCACCTGGAATCCGTCCGGATCCAAAAACTTGAAGGACTCCTGCGATGTAGCATTTGTGAACTTCAGATTGAGCTCAGACAATCTGGCGCGTACTTTGTCGGCGTTGAAGTTCTCGATCCCAAAGTCAAAATGATCGACGATCGCAGCTTGGCCGTCGCCCTGCTCGATGCCAAAGAAGGATGACCCAACGCCAAGGATGTGTACCTTGGGCGCCTGCTGGCGGAGCGGCATCCCGAAAAACTCCTGGTAGAACCGAGACGTGCGCTGGAGGTCCGGCACGCGCACGGTGATATGGTTGAGGCTGATAGCGCGAAAGCCTGTCGACCCTGCAGAGGCCGCGAGCGTCGCAGGAGCTGAAAGTGCAGCTGTCGCCACACCCGCAACTGAAACAGCAAACTGGCGCCGTGTGAGCTTGCCGCGCTCCAGGTCAGTGAGCATTCTTTCTATCGCCTCGACCATGAGCTCTCCCTTCCTCGACTAACCCGTCATCGGTGGATGCGACATCGCCTGGTTACGATGCCTTGGAACCGGTGATGATTGCCAATCCCTGCCCTTCGGCATTGTTGCGCACTTCGCAGGGCGCGTTGAAATTCATGGTTGCACGCGTATCGGCCGTATAGGCAGGCCAGTGCGGCAGCCCGTTGTGGTTGGGATTCCCCGTCCGCGCAAAGCTCACCCACGCAGTGCTCATCTGCTTGGAGAGAACAAAAGCCGCCGGGTCGCCCGCGCTGTAATGGTCACAAATCTCGGCATTGTCAAAGACAAATGAGATCTCCGCGGCATGGAACGGGCCGGGACGATTGTCGAGAGACGGAGTCCGCCAGCCATATATATAGGAGTACGCCGGCGCCGCGCCCAATGCCGCCTTCCTTGAAGCCTGGGTGAAGGCCGGGATGCGCCACCGAGACGTAGCAATCGCCGCGTAGAGTTCGAAAGGCGTCGCCGCGGGATAGTCCTTTCGATAGGCGGCGATGATGGCATCGCTCAGGTCGCCATACATCTCGTGGACCGATCGATTCATCTCTTCAACGGTCATCTTATCGGCATCGGGATGGTCAAGGCCGCTCACGCTCTCGTTGAGATTGGTGCCCGTGATCAATGGGACGTTGGCAGAAATTGCCAGGCCTTCCGGATCAAAGGGGTGGTGAGGAAGTGACTGGCCATCGACGGTCGGCCCCCAACCGCTTTCGCCAAAGGAATCGCGTCCGGCGGTCTTGGGCTGCGGCGTCTTTCTCATGGCCTCAGCGGCCGCACCTGAAAGGCGGTCCACAGCTATCTTCTGCAGATCTTTCACCTGCGATTTCGAAAGGTTGAGTTCGTTCAACAAATTCTCAGCCACCTGCTGGGAGTAGTCAGGCGAGAGCGCTTTCAGAAATGGTCCGCTCTGGATAATGGCCCGATGGAAGAGCCCTTGCGCAGGCGGCATCGCGAGGAGGGCTGCAACTTTTCCGCCGCCTCCGGATTGACCGAATATGGTTACGTTCCCGGGATCACCTCCAAAAGTTGCAATGTGCGTGCGGACCCACTGAAGAACGGCAACGCAGTCGAGCATCCCGACATTGGCTGAGAGCGCAAAGTCATCTCCCCCGATCTCGGCAAGGTTCAGGTATCCGTAAACGTTCAGGCGATGATTGTGATTCACGAGGACAACATCGTGATTGCGGGCGAGGCTCTCGCCCTCGTAAGAGAGCAGATCGTGACCACACCCTCCCGAGTAGCCGCCGCCGTGCATGTAAACCAACACCGGGCGTTTGCCTGAGCCGTTAATTTCCGG
>JBAUCP010000702.1:0-8385 GCA_049677625.1 Occallatibacter sp.
AGCCACCTTGCACGAAACTCGCAAGGCACGCAAATTGGAGAACTGCTCTAGACCCAAGTGATGTGTGGGGAAGTAGTTGCGTCAATATCTTACACCTGTGCCCTGACAAAGCTTTATCCGTCCTCTAGGCGGGCAGAGCTTCCTCGATGAGTGCTTCAAAGCTGCGTGGAGTGAGAGGCAGCACGGCCGCTATTTCGTCAATTTCCGCCTGTCTCGCCCGGGCAAGAGGCACCCGCCGGAGGAGTGTTGGGCAGTTCACAAGTGGTAACTGCCGAACATCCGTTGTTGAGAAGGCTTGCGTAGTTCTTAAACAGGTTCTTAGACGCGCCGCGTATACTGTTGCGTTCTTTGAGACCGGCGATCGCGCGTAGTTGAACCATCCCCTGCGCTCGATCATCCTAGGAGCCCCCATGTCTACTTTCCGCGCGGTTGTGCTTTGCCTGCTGGCGCTGCTGGCCGTTCGAACCGCACCGGCACAGAACTCGGCCCAGAATTCGGCCCAAAAGAATGACACGCCGGCGGCGAAGGTGACATCGCCCGACGGGCAAATCGTGCTGCTGCTCTTTGACGCTACGGTCCCTGGAGCCGATCTGCGCTATGCGGTGGAGTTTCACGGCAAGCGGATGATCGAACAGTCGAAGCTGGGGCTCGAGTTCGACGGCCAGCCGGAGCTGGGGCAGGGCATGCGGATGACGGGCTCGCAGCCCGAATCCGCGGACGAGAGCTATACCATCCCCGTGGGTAAAACCAGGACGGTGCGCAACAACTATAACGGCGTGCGCGCGGAGTTCGAAGCCGCCGGCGGACGCAAGCTCGCCATCGAGGCGCGGGCCTTCGACGACGGCGTGGCCTTTCGCTACATGGTGCCGGAGCAGCCGGGGCTCGAGCAGGTGAAGATTACGCGCGAAGACACCGAGTTTGCCTTCGCGAAGGATGCAGACACATATCCGCTCATTCTCGACGGCTATCAATCGTCGTGGGAAGACGAGTATCAGCTTCGCCACGTGGGCGGCCTGCATCCGGACTGGCTGATCGGACTTCCGTATCTGGCCAACGAGCCGGGAATCGGATGGCTGGCCATTACCGAAGCGGATATCGAGAACTATTCAGGCATGTACCTGCGCAAGGAGCCGCACTTCGGCGGATTCGCACTCGCGGCCGATCTTTCGCCGCACCGCAATGAAGCCGGAGCTGCCGGGCCGGAGGGCGTTGCGGTAGAGACGGCCACGCCGTTTTCGTGTCCCTGGCGCGTGCTCATGATCGCCGACGAGCCGGGCAAGCTGATCGAATCGAATATTGTGCTCAATCTCAATCCGCCCTCGAAGATTGCGGACACCTCGTGGATTCAGGCAGGCAAGGCGGCGTGGGACTGGTGGTCAGGCGATGCGGCGCCGAGCGTGCACTTCAAGACCGGCATGAATACCGCGACCATGAAGCACTATATCGACTTTGCATCTGCCTCGGGCTTTCCTTACATGCTGATTGACGCAGGCTGGGCGATGGCGCCAACCCGCACCGGCCCTGAGGACTACTCCCGCCTGGCAGACATTACGCACGTGACGCCGGAGATCGACATGCCCGAGCTGCTGCGCTACGCGAAGCAGAAGAACGTCAAGCTGTGGCTGTGGGCGCACTGGACATCCGTGGATAAATATATGGACCAGGCCTTCCCGCTGTTCGAGAAGTGGGGCATCGCAGGCGTGAAGATCGACTTTATGAACCGCGACGACCAGTGGATGGTGGACTGGTACCGGCGCGTGGCGGCGCTCGCGGCACAGCATCATCTCATGGTTGATTTTCACGGCGCCTTCAAGCCCGACGGCCTGCGCCGCACCTATCCGAACATGATGACCCGTGAAGGCGTGATGGGCAAGGAGTATCTGAAGTGGAGCGCGCAGACCACGCCGGCGCACAACGCCACGCTGCCCTTTACGCGCATGCTGGCCGGCCCCATGGACTATACGCCCGGCGCATTCGGCAACAGCAACCTTGAGAATTTCGTTGCGCGGCGATTCGAGCCGATGGGGCTGGGCACGCGCGCTCAGGAGCTGGCGCTCTATGTAGTCTTCGAGAGCGAGCTGGAGATGGTCTCCGATTATCCCGAGCACTACGCGGGGCAAAAGGAGTTCGACTTCATCAAACGGGTGCCGGCCACGTGGGACGAAGTGCGCTCGCTGGGCGGCATCCCCATGGAGTGGGTCTCGGTGGCGCGGCGCAGCGGATCGGATTGGTATGTGGGCACGTTGACCAACTGGGACCCGCTCAGCGTGCAGATTCCGCTCAGCTTCCTGGGGCCGGGCAAGTTCGTGGCCGAGATCTACTCCGACGCGCCGGACGCGGCCACCGAGGCCACGCACACCGTGCTTACACGCCAGCCGGTGGACCAGACCACGGTGCTGAATGTGAATATGGTCTCAGGCGGCGGCAACGCGATGTGGATTCATCCGGTCGAGTAGGTTTCTGACCACCCGTTCTTGTACCAAGCTTGGGTGCCCCAGGTTCGGCGCGTTCTTGTTTTTGCGCCTAACCTGGGATGGCACGAACCTCAATCGAAACACACAAAATCACGCAGTTAGTGGCCTAACGCGGCCTGCGGCCACGGAAGTGAATCCTCGCGGTGGCTCTGCTCATCTGAGAGAATGGTGAAGGTGAGCAAACGGTTCCATTTTTCTCCCCGGGCGGCGAGGGTGCTCGTTTTTGCATCTCTTGCGGCTCTGGCCACGCACGCGCCGGCTCAAAATCCGAGCTCGGCCAACGACCCCTTCTGGGGCAGCGTGACCGCGCAGCCGGCGACCGGCCAGGCGCTCAAGCTCTCGCTCGACGACGCCATACGCAGGGGCTTCGAAAACAATCTGGGCCTGAAAGAAGCCGAAGACGACGAGCTGACCCTCAAGGGCGAGAAGAACCAGGCCTTGCAGGAGTTCCTGCCCACCATCAAGTTCACGGGCGACACCGGCTACTACCAGCACGATCTTGTCGCGCTGGGCTTCAGCCAGAGTGAATTTTCCAAATTCACTGGGTTGTTTCCGGGTGGCAAGCCGCCGACCGGGCTCTCCCTGCTCACCCGCGACGACTTGACCGATGCGCAGCTCCACTTTGACCAGACGCTGTTCTCAGGGCCGGTGATCGCCGGCTACAAGGCTGCAGGCGCGGCCTCGCGGTCGGCCTACTTTGCCAAGATGACGGCGCGCGGGCAGGTGGTGCAGGATGTGGCCGGCGCTTATCTGCGCTGCATCGCCGACGCGAGCGAAGTGGAAGACGCCAAGTCGCAGGTGAGCGAGGCGCAGGTGCTGTTGGACCACGAGCACGAGGCGCACCTGGCCGGCACGGCCGCGAATCTTGACGAGCTGCGGGCGCGAGTGCAGCTCCAATCGCAGCAGCAGTCGTTGATCGCCGCGCAAAACCAGCTCGACAAGGAACTGATCCTGCTCAAGCGCGAAATCGGCATTGCGCCGGGGCAGACGATCGAGCTGACCGATCCGGCTCCTTACAGCGAGCTGGCCGCGCAAACGCCGGAAGAGGCCCTGGCTACGGCCTACAAAGACCGCCAGGACTACCAGAACCTGCAGAACCAGGCTGTGGAGTTCAAGGCCGTTCATGCGGCCTATCGCAGCCAGCGGCTGCCCACGCTCAAATTCTCAAGCTACTACGGCACCAGCACCGTGGACGGCGCAGGCACGCACGGCAACTTTGTGGCTTACGGCACTCTGAGCCTGCCACTCTTCCGCGAGGCGCAGCTGCGCGGCGATGAGGACGCATCGCTGGCGCAGATGAAATCGGTAGACGATCAGCTCGACGACCTGCGGGTGCACATGGATCAGCAGGTGCGCTCGGCGCTGCTCGATGTTGCCGCCAACGCCAAGCTGGTGGATGTGGCGCGCTCCAACGTAGACCTGGCCACGCGCGAGCTGAGCGACGAGACCGATCGCGTAAACGCGGGCGTGGACGACAATCTGCCTCTGGTGACCGCGCAGGCCTCGCTGGCCGCGGCCCAGACCAACCTGGTGGAGAGCCTGTACCAGTACAACCTGTCGAAGATTGCCCTGGCCCGCGCCTGCGGTGTGCTAGAGCAGCAGTACCGGGACTATCTGGGGCGATAGGACGGCTGCTCGTATCAAAGTTCCAGAACCAGGAACCAAGTTGTTCACGGAATCAAACTGTCCATATGCCACCGAGGCTGCGCCTTCCTACACTTGAGGCAGGATGGCCAGCCTCGTTCCAACGCCGACATCGAACTATCGCGGACGGCTTGCGCCCTCGCCCACCGGCTATCTGCACGTGGGCCACGCGCGCACGTACTGGACGGCATGGCAGCGCGCACGCGACGCCGGCGGGGCGCTGGTGATGCGCATGGAGGACCTGGACCCGGAGCGCAGCAAAAGCATCTACGCCGAGGCCGCGATGGAAGACCTGCGCTGGCTGGGCATCCGCTGGCTCGAAGGCCCTGACCAGGGCGGGCCGTTCGCGCCTTACGTACAGAGCAAGCGCCGCGCGTTTTATGTGGAAGCCTGGCGCAGGCTGCTCAATCGCGGCCTTCTTTTTCCGTGCAGTTGCTCGCGCAAGGATCTCGCAACCGCTTTGGGCGCGCCGCATGAGAGCTCGCAACAGGCGCAAGCCGGCAAGCTCGACGTGCCGGACGATGAGCCCGACAATGACCCGGTGTATCCCGGCGCCTGCCGTCACATGCAGGGCCATACGCCGAAGATTCCCGTTACGCTTGCGGGCGAGCCGGATGTGCCCGCGGGCGTAAACTGGCGATTCCGCGTGCCCGATGGCGAAGCGGTGGAGTTTATGGATGGCAGGCTGGGACCACAGCGCTTCGTTGCGGGCGTGGATTTTGGCGATTTCCCGGTCTGGCGCCGCGATGGCCAGCCCAGCTATCAGCTCGCCTGCGTGGTAGACGATGCCACCATGCGCATCACCGAAGTAGTGCGCGGAGCCGACCTGCTCAAGTCCACCGCGCGCCAGATTCTGCTCAACCGTGCGCTCGGCTTCCGCGATCCCGCCTGGTACCACTGCCCGCTGGTGGTGGACCACAACGGCCGCCGCCTGGCCAAGCGCCACGACGCGCTGAGCCTGCGCGCACTGCGCCAGCGCGGGCTTACGCCCATGAACATTCTTTCGGCGGAGCTGCCGGTCGAGGTGTGAGCTTCGTGCTACGCTTTGTTGCTGCGAATCCGGTCCAGCTTTTCGAATAGCTCCGGCACATGGACGGCAATAGCGGTTCCCGGCACTGTGAGCTCGCCGTCAGGAACCTGCTCCAGCCCTGCGTGTGTGCCGCGATAGGCTGCACGCGCCTTCGGATCGATGACCCATACATGCTGGATTCCAAAGTCAAGGTACGCGACAACCTTCTGTGTTGTGCGGCGGCGAGTGTCTTCCGGCGAGAGGATCTCGATGGCGATCAACGGCGGCTGGGCGACGATCGGGTCTGTTGGCGCTCCGACGCGCAGTACACAAATATCGGGAACCAGAAACCTGCGGGGAGTAATCTGCACCCGCTGTTCGGTCAGGGCAAATGCGCCCCACGCGTCCATATTGTTTGTAAAAATCGTTCCCAGGATAATCTGCAGAAAGGAATGCTCGAACTCGCCCACGTTGCGCTCCACGATAACGCCGTCTTCATACTCGCAGTCGGGTTCGTAGCCCGTGGAAAGGTACTCCTCCACGCTGATGAGCCGGCCGGTCTGTTCGCCGATGGGCTGCGTCGCCATAGAACCAGTATCCACCTCTTGGCGTGTGAGAGCAATGGAAGTGGTTTGTCGGCAGCGCTGGCTTAAGATAAATGGAATGGCTGGCAGGCTGGCAAAATCGCTTAGAGATTCGCTGTTAGCGCTTGTGCTTGGCTATATTGGTTTCAATATCCTGTGCGTAATAACTTTCGCCTATTCAAAAATCCCAACCGAACCTGTCCCTTCTCTGATAGTCGGAATACCTGTCGGGCTCGTGATTGCCATCGTCACCTTCATCTTCTCCGCAGTGCTCAGAAGTTCAAGCTGAGACACTACAGGTCTGCCCCTATTGCAGCGGCGGCGAGTCTCGCGATGCCGCCCTCACTGCACCAACGGCAGCTTGCTGTTGGGCGGATCGGTGGGGTTATACTTCCGCGCCAGGTCGGGCGTGGATTGCACATCCGCGGCGGGCGGATCGACGGCCTTCTCCACCTCCACGCCGAAAACGTAGCTCGGCCCGAACATGTTGCTGGTGAAGATGACCAGCGACTTGTCGGGCGAGAAGCGCACGTTGGGCTCCTCGCGGTAGTAGTGGTGCGACATGTTCACCAGATGCTCGGCGTGAAAGACGCCCGCTTGCCAGAAGCTGGGATCGTTCAGCGAGCCTGGCCCGTCTGTAATCTTCTGCGGATGCAGCAGCTCGATCCACTCGCCGTCTTTGGCCCGCGCCACCTGCCCTGGGTCGCCGCCGTCGTCGCAGAAGAGCGCCAGGTCGCGGGTCAGGTTGAAGTGAATGCCCCACTCGTTCCGCTGCATGTGATAAGCGGTGCGCTCGCCGGTCTTCAGGTTGTAGCCGGCCAGGAAGAAGTCCTCGCCCTTGGGATACTGCCAGTCGTACCAGATCGTTTCGCCGTCCAGTCCCCAGAACTCGTGGCCCGCAATCTCCATGAACATGGTCCGCTTGTGGATGAGCGTGTTGTGCGTGCCGTCGGTGTGGATCATCCAGATGCGGTCCACTTTTTGCCACGGCCCCTCGTGGCAGTACATCAGCAGTTCGGGATCGGTGGGCGAAAAGAGCAGATGATTTACCCAGTCAGTCGAGTGCAGCAGGATCTTGATGTCGCCCGGCTTCTCGCCGTTCGGCCCCGGCTCCAGGCGGATGGTGAACAGCACCAGCGGCAGCCGCGCGGCCAGCCGCCGCTCCATCATTTCGCCCTTGCCCATTGGCTGATAGTGCGGCCCCTGCGCCGCGCTTGCAATGCGATTGTCAGATGAGGGCGCAGGGGAGCCGGCGGGCTGGGCCTGAGCGGGCTGGGCCTGACCGGGCTGAGCCTGAGCGGGCAAATTCGACCCGTACTCTTTGCCTGCAGCGTCGCCTTCGATGTAAGTGCCCGCGGCCAGCGTCTCATCGGCGTTCACGCTTACGATCATCCGGTGCGCCGGCAGGTCGACGAGCCTGGTCACGGCGCCGGTATGGGTATCGGCCTTGTAGACCGGGTTCACACCCGTTGCCGGGTCCGTCCTGGTAAAGAAGACGCTGTTCGTCTTATTCCCCACAACCAGCGCGTGAGCCATCCCCGCCATGGGCCCTTGTGCGTCTCCTTCGTGTGGCGGGTTGGCCACCAGCAGCTTCGCCTCGCGCGTGGCCAGGTCCAACACGTGAATGCCGTCGGGCGCGGTGTAGATCATCTGCTTTTCATCCGGCGTGTAGGCATTCACGTTGAAGTAAAAGCCGCCGGAGTTGGGCTCGTTGCTCAGCCGCCAGACGCGATGGCCGGTGTCTTGATCCACCCAGGACTTCGGAGGTGTAGACCCAGTTGGTGCAGATTGTCCGCAGCAGGAAAAGGGAACGGCGGCGAGAACGAAGGCGGCAACAGAACGCAGGCCCATGGCGAGCTTCTCCTGAAGAAAAGTGAAACCAGTTCGCCAGGCAATTGCGGAGAGGTCGATCGGACCGCGACTAGAAAAAGCACGGGCGAGGTGGCAGAAACCCTTATACACCTCGCCCCTGTCGAATGAGAAATTCTTTTATATGCGAACAACGATGCGGGACAAATCGCAGGTCAGGACTGAACATAGCCGAGCTTGCCGTTCAGATGCTGGCCCGGGGCAAGGTACAAGAGGCGGTCCGGCTGGTCGTCCGTAACAAGAATGGCCCCGGCAAAGCTGAAGCAGATCAAAGCTGCAATGGCTGTGCCCGCGGCGCATGCGGGGCAGGCTGCTGCAAGCACGACAGTTCCCCAGATTGCCGCGCCTAACCCAGCGTTGAGTCCAAGCACTACTCGGAGCGTCGAGCCACCATCGCCGGGAACGATGAGCGCGAGGACTTGTTCTGGAAGATAGGTACGAGGACCACCGATGGCGCGGGAGCAGACGAGCTTATCCACGGTAAAGGACTGGACGTGGCAGGTTTGCCGGTGGTTTGGCTGGTCGATAGTGACAACGGAGAGCTTGAGCTTACTCTTGGAAGCCCCAACCAATTGCGCGACTTGCCAGCTATTGTGGCTGTCGACGGGGATCTCGATTGAAGTGGAGGATTGGGCGAAGGCGATGGTTGCAGAGACGAGGGTGAGGACAATGGAGGTGAGGATGTGGCGGACGGTTCGCTGGGTCAAGGACGGCCTCCTGCAATTGCACTGCGTCGATGAGACAGGAAGGTGAACGTCCGATGGGCAAGACTTGGGACAGTTTCGTGAGTGTCACAGGCCACTAA
>JBAUCP010000703.1:0-2246 GCA_049677625.1 Occallatibacter sp.
GTACATAGAGGTCGTCTCACAATCGTTCCCAATTATCGTTCAAGCCGGTATGACACTGAATCAACTTCGATTCGGTCGTGGAAAGTTCATTGTTGCAGGCGACGCGAAATTGAAACAACTCGATCAGGATGCCCTTCTTGTCGATGCGGATGAAAGCACTGGTAGATTTGACATTGACAGGGGTCTACGCATAACCGTAGATCTTGCCGGGAATGGCTCTGAAATCGTTGCGTACCAGGCTAATCGCTGCTCACCGCCGATCGATCTCAGCAAAATCAATTATTACGACGTTGCCGACTTTTGGCGGCCGATCTACAGGAATGAGAAGACGCAATATATCCTCGAGCCTGGTGAATTCTACATTCTCGCATCCAAGCAGAGGGTTCGGGTCCCCGCAGACTTGGCAGCGGAGATGTTGCCGTATGACTTGGCAACGCAGGAATTCCGAGTTCATTACGCGGGCTTCTTCGATCCTGGATTTGGTTATGGAAGAGATGGTGAAATCTCCGGAACGAGGGCAGTGCTAGAAGTCCGCGCCAGCGAAATGCCGATACTTCTGGAAGACGACCAATTCGTGGGAAGGCTAAATTACTACAGCATGTCCGCCAAGCCCTCCAAGGTGTATGGGGGGGCAATCGGCTCGAGCTACCAGCAACAAGGTCTCGCTCTTGCAAAACAATTCAAGCGGGACCAACAGTACTCGCCGACCGTTAACCCAAATTCAAGAAAAGACGCAAAACCGCGGTCGCGTCCGGGAGCAGACGCCCCGCAAATTGAAGAAGCAGACGACGAATATTCAATTCTCAGCATCGCCTTTCCAGAAGGCGGCAGCGAACATACCATTAGCGCCAAGGATTGAGCTCAATGAAACTTAGGTCTGTCTTCCTTCCGATTCGTGCTTGACTCTAGTCCATTCCTTTTTGAGATATCTGCCCGTCGCTTCGCGCAGTTCGATGAGTGCGGCAGATAGCATCGCACCTTTATCTCCTTGTTCTGTGAGCTCCCGAGCATGACTTGCGAGTACATTTATTCTTTGGTCTTCGGAGTCCTGCGGATTAAGGTGGAGAGCAATCTGATGAAGCAATGTGTCACGCTGCAATAAGAGCTCGCCAGTCTTCTCGGGCGGAGTGGAATGATCTGAAAGGCGACCAGTGACCGCAATAAACTCCGAAACTTGATCACGTAGTGAATCGATCCATTTCAGCCGCGAGGTTGTCACTGTATTTACAAATATTGTCCGTCGGTTGGTCCGAAGGCTGTAGACAAGATTTGCGACGCTGACGACAAACGTGACAGCGATTCCGGTAATCGCAATTGCATCATTCGATCCCATAAACCAACCTGCGCATAGAAGTCTACGACGCTGGCGCCCTTGTCGTGTACTACAGCGTCGTTTCCATCAGACACTCGATATGTTACTTCACGTACGAATATCTGGTTTCTTCGCCTTCAGGAAATCAAACAACAATTGATTTGACTTATCTGTCTGCGCGGAGCGAGAGTTTGCGTGCCTTTCCAGCTCTCAAGAACGGCGCAGCTTTGCGCGGCGCGCATTTGCGGCGCGGAACTAAGTGAAACGTTCGAGGCAAATTTTCAACTATTAAATAGCCCGCAACGGGCATCCCGGTAAGGAGGGGAAGATGGCTTCGACACCTCAAGTGGCACTCAGCGGCGCGGCCGCGGCCGCACTCAACTCAGACGGGCGTCTCGAGATCTTTGGAATCGGAACGGACCATGCGCTGTGGCACATCTGGCAGACGGCGCCGCACGCGGGTCCATGGTCGGCGTGGAGCTCGCTCGGCGGGGTCGTCACCAGCGAGCCCGCGGTTGCGGTAAACACCGACGGCCGCATCGAAGTGTTTGCCCGCGGCACGGATGGCGCGCTTTGGCACATCTGGCAAACGGCGCCGCATGCGGGCCCGTGGTCCACGTGGAGCTCGCTCGGCGGCTCGATCACCAGCGACCCGACGGTCGCGGTGAACTCCGACGGACGGCTCGAAGTTTTCGCGCGCGGCACGGACAACGCTCTCTGGCACATCTGGCAGACGGTGCCGCACGCCGGCCCGTGGTCTGCGTGGAGCTCACTGGGCGGCTCGATCACCAGCGATCCTGCGCTCAACGTGAACTCCGACGGCCGCATCGAGGTATTCGCGCGCGGCACGGACAATGCCATGTGGCACATCTGGCAGGACAATCCGCACGCCGGTCCGTGGTCTGCGTGGAGCTCGCTGGGCGGCGTGATCACC
>JBAUCP010000704.1:0-11698 GCA_049677625.1 Occallatibacter sp.
CGACGCGGGCATGTCAGACCCGGCGAATCATTTTTGGTATGTGATCCAACGAATCGTCAGGTTATAGCCATAAGCGACAACGACAAATTTGCCGAGCCGTCCCTGCTTGGTTCTGTACGCCACCACCGTGCCTTGCGGAATATTGTTATTCGGTGCGTCGTTTGCCTCAATCCTCTCTGGCGAATACTGAAGGCGCTCCAGTTCCGCATATTTCAAGGAGTCGAAGTCCCGGATGCCCACCACAAAAAAGACGGCCCCGCTTTCCGGCGTGAGATAGCGCTCGACGTTGGTCTGCTGGTCCCACTTGAAGTCCCCGTTTTGGTCTTCTGCGCCCGCATCCAGATCGCAGAGCCAGGTTCCCCTCACAACCAGTTGTCCGCTGGAATAAACTGGCCGTTCCGTCTTTTTCTGTACAGGTGTTGGAGAAGTATTGGAAGTAGTCTGCTGCGTGGGAGCTGGTTTGGGAAAAATGCTGCTCCAGTTTGAAATCACGGCTGTGGCAACGACGCCTAGCAGTCCGATCACCGCGACAATGATCTGGATGCGCGCCGAAGAGTCCAGCTTGCCTTCAGAAGTGGCCATGCCGCACCTCTCAGATGAACTTTCACTCTGACCGTTCAGGCAGCCTTAACAGGAGTGACCTGTATGCTAACCGTCTTCTGAACAGCTTTCAAGCGTTTCCGCTGTGGTCCGGACCTTCGCCGATCGATTGCGGTTCGTCAAGACTCATCGGGGAGGGTCGTCGCGGCAAGGCCGGAGACGCGAAGCTGCTGCAACAAGGCAACCATTGCCTTTCCGCGATGACTCAGAGTGAGCTTGGTCTCCAGATCGATCTCCGCCATCGTCTGATCAAGCCCCGGCAGATAAAACAGCGGATCGTAGCCGAACCCGCCCGTCCCGCGCGGCGCCTCCAGCACCACGCCCTCCACGCTGCCTTCAGCCGTATGCACAATCACTCCATCGCGCGCGCAGGCCAGCACGCAGCGGTACCGCCCCGTGCGCAGCTCCGCCGGAACCCCCGCCATCCGCTGCAACAGCACCATGTTGTTCCAAACGTCGGTATTGTCGTTCGCGTCCGGCGAGTCCACCAGTCCCTGGTCCGCTGCAAACCGCGCCGACCGCACCCCCGGCGCTCCGTTCAGAGCATCCACTTCTAGCCCCGAGTCGTCCGCCAGCACCAGCTCGCCCGGCGCGAAGCGCGAGTAGTAAACGGCCTTGAGCGCGGCATTGGCCGCAAACGTGTCGCCGTCCTCCTCGGGAGCCGCAATCCGCTTGAGCCCGTCGAGCGGCTCAATACTCACCTGAAACGCCTGCGCCGCCACGCGAAAATCGCGCAGCTTGCCCTGATTCGTGGTCGCAGCAAAAAGCCGAAGTGCCATGACCCGAGTTTAAGTGACCACCCGCCCACAAATCCGATTGACAACCCCGCCGCCGCTTGCATAACGTTATTCCGCCTCGAAAATATTTTCATTTGAGGAAACATGTCCGGCCGCGCATGTCTAATCTGTGGCCGTACCGTTTTTCCCGGATGAACTCACTCCCCAAAGCGAGCCAAAGATGAAGAGCTCAAAGCTGCGCGGCGTTCTCAGTGGATTGTTTTGTACCGCCGCACTCATGTCCCTAGTCCCGCCTTTGGCCGCGCAAACGCCGGCCACCGTCACAGGCCCCGTCGAGCTGCGCGTCGACAATCTCAAGACCCCGCTCGGCATCGACGATCCCGCGCCAAGTTTCTCCTGGCAGTTGCGCGATCCCGCCCACGGCGCAAAGCAGACCGCCTACGAAGTCGAAGTCGCCTCAAGCGCCGAACTGCTGCGCCAGGGCAAGGCCGACGTGTGGGACAGCGGGCGCATCGACTCCGGCGAGTCAATCAATATTCGCTACGCGGGCCAGGACCTCACCGCTAGCAAGCGCTACTTCTGGCGCGTCAAGCTCTGGAACGCCGCAGGCCATCCCTATCCGCCGAACGAGATGGCCTGGTGGGAGACCGGCCTGCTCACTCAGGACGCCTGGAACGCACAATGGATCGGCTACGAAACTCCAGAAGAGGCCGCCGTCCGCCACGCGTCCGCGGCGTGGATCGCCAGCCCCGACTCCAAGCCGCTCGCCGGCGAAAGAGGCCGCGAGCAGCACTATGCCTTCCGCACCACCGTCACGCTCGCCCAACCGGTGCGCTTTGCCGCGCTCTACGCGACCGGTCAAGACGCGGTATCCGCGTGGGTCAACGGCGCGCAGGTGCTCACCGCCGCTCCGCTACCGCCCTGGCAGCAGACGCCGTGGAAGAAGTTCGTCCGCGCTCAGGTCACCGGCAAGCTCTCGGCCGGCGCTAATACCATCGCCATTGAATCCGTACATTTCGTCGTCAATCCCAACGGCATGGTCACGGACGATCAGCCGCCCATGATCGCCACGCTCGTAGTCCAGTATGCGGACGGAAGCTGGGCCACCTTCGCCACCGGCTCGGACTGGAAGACCGCCATCCACGCGCCCGCCGGCTGGCAAGGCAAGTCCTTCGACGACTCAACATGGAAAAACGCCATGCTTCCCGGCCCCGGCGACGGATCGGAAGCATTCGGCTACCCCTGGATTCCTGACTCGGTGAAAGCCCTGCGCCACGCTTTCACCATCAACTCACCCATCAAATCGGCGCGCCTCTACGCCACCGCCCTCGGCGCATACGAGCTATTCCTGAATGGCAAACGGGTCGGCGACCAGGTGCTCTCGCCTGGCTGGACCGACTACCGCCAACGCGTCGTCTACCAAACCTACGATGTAACCGCGCAGCTCGCGCAGGGCCGCAACGCCATTGCCGCGCTGCTCGCCCCCGGATGGTACGAGACCTCGCTCGAATGGCTGCAGCAGCCCAACAACTACGGTGTCACGCCGCCCGCAGTTCGCGCGCAGTTGCGCATCGAGCACGCCGACGGGTCCGTCGACTGGCTCAATACAGACGCAAGCTGGCAGGCAAACACGAGCTACATTCTGCACTCCGAGATCTACGACGGCGAAAGCCAGGACGCGCGGCTCGATCAGCCGGGATGGAACACCGCAAGCTTCGACGCGCATGCATGGAAGAGCGCTGAAACCATCTCACCGCAACCGGCGGCGATCGAAGCGCAGAGCTTCCAGCCCATTCGCGTCGACCGCGAGATGTCTGCAAAGTCGCTCAGTCAACCCAAGCCAGGCGTCTACGTCTACGACTTCGGCCAGAACCTCTCCGGCGTGGAGCAGATTCACGTCCGCGGCCCCGCCGGAACCACCGTGCGCATGCGGTTTGCAGAAGTGCTCAACGCCGACGGCACGCTCTACACAGACAACCTGCGCACCGCCAAAGTAACCGACTACTTCACGCTCACCGGCAACGGGGAAGAAGAATTCACCCCGCAGTTCACCTTCCACGGCTTCCGCTACGCCGAGCTCACCGGCCTTCCCGCCGCGCCGGCCCAGGATGCGGTCAAAGTCCTCGTCATCCACACCGACGCTCCCTTCACGGCGAGGCTCTCCACCGGCAGCGCGATGATCAACCAGCTCTGGAGCAACATTGTCTGGGGCCAGCGCTCCAACTTTGTGGGCCTTCCCACAGACTGCCCGCAGCGCGACGAGCGCCTGGGCTGGATGGCCGATGCACAGGTCTTCTGGCGCGCCGCCTCGTACAACATGGCCCTTGCTCCGTTCTCCCGCAAGTTCTCCGCGGACATGCGCGGCACGCAGGCCAGCTCGCCCTACTACGGCATCTTCGCGCCCGGCACCTCGCAGCCGCACTCCGGCTCCGGCGCGGGCTGGAGCGACGCGGGCATCGTCATTCCCTGGACATCGTGGCTCCAGACCGGCGACACGCGCATCATCGACCAGAACTGGGCCGCGATGCAGAAGTATCTCGACGCCATCGACGCCGCCAACCCTGACGGCCTGTGGAAGAACGAATCCGGTACGCCCTTCGGCGACTGGCTCTCACCCGAAGGCAAGACCGACTACGTGCTCATCGCCTCCGCTTACTGGGCTTATGACGTCACGCTGATGCGCCAGATGGCGCTGGCCACCGGCCGCACCCAGGACGCCGAAAGATACGCGCAGCTCTTCGACAAGATCCGCGCCGCCTTTGACACACGGTTCGTGCACCCTGACGGCTTCATCGCCGGCGCCGACAACACCCCCTCGCCTTTCGGCCAAATCAACAACCCCAATGCAAAAAGTCATGGCGGCGACACGCAAACCGGCTACGTGCTCGCGCTGCACATGAACCTGCTGCCGGAAGACCTGCGCGCCGCCGCGGCAAAACATCTCGCCGACAAGATCGAAGCCAACCACGACCTGCTCGCCACCGGCTTCCTGGGCACGCCTTATCTGCTTGAAGAGCTCACCAAGGCCGGCTACGCCAAGCTCGCTTACACGGTGCTGCTCAACACGCGCTACCCCTCCTGGGGCTACATGGTCACCCACGGCGCAACCACGATGTGGGAGCGCTGGAACGGCGACCAGATGCGCGGCGACCCCAGCATGAACTCCTACAATCACTACGCCTACGGCGCCGTGGCCGACTGGATCTACCGTTACGCCGCTGGCGTGGATACTTCCGCAATGAGCCCCGGCTTCCACACCATCGTGCTGCATCCGGTCTTCGACGCGCGCCTGGGCAGCGTCTCGTTTGATTACGACTCCACCTACGGCCCCATCCACTCCGACTGGAAGATCGGCAACGGAACCGCCGGCTGGCACGTGACCATCCCCGCCAACACCACCGGCTGGCTACCGCTCAGCGCGGACGAAGCACAAAAGTACAAGCTCGACGGCTCGCCCATCGCAACCACCAAGCTTGCAACAGTTGCAACCGAAAACGACAAGACGGGTTTCCAGCTCGCGCCCGGCACCTACACCTTCACCGTCGCACTGCAATAGGAACGCCCGCTTCGTCCCGGCTGTACAACGAGCCAGTCCAGCCGATACGCTTTGAATTCGTCTTCAGGAGCAGCACGCATGCCGGTAATCCTCGCAGGAATCGGATGGCACATCGTAGGCGCGGCCTGCGCCGCATCGTTCTATGCGCCCATTGAGAAAGTACAAAAATGGTCCTGGGAAACCACCTGGGCCATCGCCGGCTTCTTCTCCTGGATTCTGCTGCCCATCGGCGTCAGCTTCATCCTGCTGCCCGACTTCCAGGCCTTCTACGCCTCCATGGGCGCGGCTCTGCTGCTCAAGGTCGCGCTCTTTGGCGCCATGTGGGGCGTGGGCAACGTCAGCTACGGACTCACCATGCGCCATCTCGGCATGTCGCTCGGCATCGGCGTAGCCATCGGCGTCACGCTGGTGGTGGGCACGCTGGTGCCGCCGCTTCTTCACGGCCAGGCTGCAATGCTCTTCACCACCCGGAGCGGCCTGCTCACCGTGGCCGGCGTGCTGGTCGCGCTCATCGGCGTAGCCGTGGTCTCCTACGCGGGCCACCAAAAAGAGGTACAGCTCGGCGCCGAGGTGCGCGAGTTCAACCTCAAGCTCGGCCTCGCGCTCGCCGTGCTATGCGGCATCTTCTCCTCCGGCATGTCGTTTGCCATTGACGCGGCGCGGCCCATGCAAGCTACCGCTCTCGCGCTGCACGTCAACCCGCTCTACGCCGCGCTGCCCAGCTATGTCATCATCATGGGCGGCGGCGCGGTCATCAACCTTGCCTACTGCTTCATCCGGCTGGCCGCGCTCCCACGCCTCTCTCTGCGCGCCGACCTGAGCCAGCCGCGGCCCACGCTGATCAAGAATGCGTCTCTCGCAGCCACCGGCGGCATCATGTGGTACCTGCAGTTCTTCTTCTACGCCTGGGGCGCAGCCAACATTCCGCAGCGGCTCTTCTACGTGAACTGGATGCTGCACATGAGCATTTACGTCCTCTGCGGAGGGCTGGTAGGCCTGGCGCTCGGCGAGTGGAAGGGCGTGGGAAGCAGGCCGATCCGCCTGCTCTGGGCCGGCGTGCTGGTCATCATCGCCGCCGCCAACCTGGTCGGCCTGGGCATGGCCGCCTCGTAGAACTGGTTGCATAAATCTGGTTTTGAAGGTGCGCGGCTTTATCGGGGTTCTGAACAAGCGGTTGCGCCGTCTCCAGATCGCGCAGCTCGCAGGGAATGCAGCAATACCATTGCATCACGTGCCCGCCCCAACCTTCACCACAACCCCAAGGCGCTGCCAGAAATCCGTGACCAGAGAAACGGTCTCCGGTGTGGTCTCTGGTCCGGTGCGAAGCAGGATCGTGGCCCCTGCTTGCCCCTCGAGGCTGGCGAGCGCAGCGGGTGCGGCGGCAATGGCTATGCATTTGTCGGGGCGGTAGGTGCAGGCAGCCAGGTCGGCGATGGACAGCGCGGTGGTGGGGGTGGCGAAGACGGCGCTGGGCGGGGCCATCCGGTCGAGCAGCCAGAGGATTTCGAGCTTGGATTCGAGCTCGTCGGGGACGCAGTCGATGATCAGGTCGGCGCTGCGGACGGCATCTTCGATGGTGGAGACGAAAGCCACGGCGGGCAGCGCCGCCGCATTCAGCTCCTGGCGGATGAACTCCTGGGCGTGATGGAGGTTTGAAGGCAGCACGTCTTCCAGGAAGACGCGGAAGCCGGCTCGGGCTGCACGCAGTGCCAGCGAGCGGCCGAGCGGGCCGGCTCCGATGATAGCGACGGTTTGTGGCAAGCGGGCGCTACTTGGCGGTGAGGGCTGCGGCAACGTCGGCGGCATTGGGGCTGGCCTTGAGCAGGTGCTCGGCGACGCGGGTGCGCTCCTCGGCGGAAAGCGTGGGAACAGCGGCGAGGACGCGGCGGAGGGTAACGGCTACGTCGTCAATATAGTTCATCAGGCGAATGGCTTCTCCGGAGAGCGGCATGGGGTTCCTCGGGGTTTAGAGTTCTGGTTCTTATTGTAGTGGGTGAGAGCGAGTCGGCAGTAGGGGGTCAGTTTGAAGGGTACGGGCTTCAGCCCGTACATAAGCACCACAAAACAACGATGGGTTTTAGCTCTGGCGGGTCGCTTTATGCAAAATGCCCCACTACCAGATCTGTGCTTCGCCTACGAGCTCCTCCATAATGAGAAGCAACAGGCGATTCTTATTGCGAATTTTCCATGTCTGGGACTTTCTCATGGCTGGTTTGTATCACAGCCAACAGGCATGGCCGGAGATAATGAAGGGCATAGCTTAAACTCAATATCGTTCATCCTTACCGCATAACGGAGATTGCTTGAAAAAAGGTCAGTGGATTCTGGGACTGGTTGCGCTGGCTGCGCTTGCCGCTCTGGCATTGTGGGCGGGTCATCGCGTTCACTTCGATTTCGCAGTCTTCCGCGCGCAGGTGGCGCTGGTGGACTGGCGGATGATTCTCGAAGGCGCCGGCTGCATCTATCTCGGCTACGGATTCCGCTCGGTGCGCTGGGCGCTGCTGATGCGCCACAACAAGAAGGTGTCGCCGCTCTCGCTGCTCGGCACGCAGGTCATCGGCTTTACCGCTGTGGCGCTCATCGGCCGCGTCGCCGATCCGGTCCGGCCTTACCTGGTGGCAAAGAAGACCGGCCTTCCGCTCAGTTCGCAGATTGCCGTCTATATCGTGGAGCGGCTGTTGGACGCCGGATCGATGGCATTGATTTTTTCGATTGCGATGATCTGGGTGCCGACGGACGAGATATTAAAGGCAACGGCTCACTCCGGCTGGCTTGCTCAACTTGCCCTGCACCACAGGCTGCTGGCGTTGTTTGTGGCGCGATTCGGAGGATTGGTTCTCACTTTGCTGGGCGCTCTGTTTCTGGTAGCGGTGCGCTGGGCGGGAGGCGCGGTTGCGTCGTTTTTTGAGCACATCCTCAGCCCTATCTCGAAGAACCTCGGACAATCGGTCGGGCACAAGGTGCGCACTTTTCGTGCCGGACTCGACACCATGCGGTCGTTCTCTGATTTCGCCACCGCGGCGTCGCTCTCCCTGGCCATGTGGTTGCTGATTGCCCTTGCCTATTTCCAAACCACCCGGGCTTTCGTTGCGAGCCCGGAATTGGCGTCGATTACGGCACCAAAGTGCGTACTGTTGATGATCGCGAGCGGAGGCGCCAGCGTGATTCAGCTACCGATCATCGGCTGGTTCTCGCAGATTGGCCTGGTCGCAGTCGCGTTGGTAGCCGTTCTGGGCGCGAGCCCGGAGGCCGCAACCGCATGCGGAGCGACGCTGCTGCTGGTCACCTTCGTGAGCATCGTGCCGGTTGGCCTCATCTGGGCGCAGATTGAGCACGTGAGCCTGCGCAAGGTGACGGCCGAGAGCGAACATGCCGGGGAAGCGCTGGCGGTGGATGAAGGCGCCGGCGGGGCGGAGTAGATGTAACGCGCCGATCAGGCCCCGGCTTTGCCTGAACGGAAATACGCTCGCGCTTCGGGGCGGAAGAGAAGATAAGCGAACAGCACCAGGAGCACAGTGTGCACGATGAGCTCGTGCAACGGGTGAAATACGCTCAGGGCCACGTGGAAGGCCATCCAGGCGAGCGCAAGCCACCGCGCCCAGTCGTGGCCGCGCAGCATAAAGGCTCCGGCAACAATCGCAATGAGCCCGAGAACGGTGACCCACACAAGCTCGTTGGCAGACGGCCGGCTGCTGTGGAAGTGCGCATAGTGAGCTGCGGTTCCGATCGCGCCTACGGCGATGTAGAGCAGTCCGAGAATGGTGACAGTGACTGGACGTTTCATCATCTTCTTTCACCCGGAACGGGGCATTACGGAAGCTGCGCGGGCGCCGGCGTCTGCGCGTGCGCCTCGGGCTGCGAGTAGCGAATGGTTTCCGGCCCCACCGCGCCGCCGGTCATCAACATGCTCATGGCCTGCTCCATCGTCAACGTGGTTTCAATCACCCTCGAAAGCGGCAGCACCTGCAGAAAGGCCGACGTGGGGTTGATCGCGTTCGGCAGCAGCACCGTGGCCAGCGGCTCGCCGGTGGTGGAATCGGTGAGCGTGCGCGTGAGGAAGCCGATGCTCTTCTGCCCTTCGATGGGAAAATCGACCAGCACCACGCGCTGGCTCGAGGGCTTCTTGGCCATCATGGTATCGATGAGCTGCCGGACCGACGTGTAGACCTTGGCCACAAAGGGCAGCCGCTCCAGCGCGGACTCAAAGAGCTCGAAGGCCTGCCGTCCGACCACGACGGAAGTAACCCGGCCCACGACGTAGAGCACCGCGAGCGTAAGCACGATGGCCAGCACCGACTGCATGAACGGACTGGTGAACCACCCCAGCGGAAATACGGTGGCGAAGAGCTTGACCATCGGCAGGCCGGCCTTGGCCAGCGTGGTAAACAGGAAGCTGAAGATCAGCCAGGTCACAAACAGCGGGCCGATGGTGATAATGCCCGCCAGGATGCTGCGCTGCAGGCTGCGCAGCGTACGTGCAAGAACCGGAGTCATGCGCCTCTCCACGCTACGAGGATACGCGAGCCGCCACCCCGCAACACAATACGCAATTCCAGTAGAATCAGCCAGGCATGATCCGCTTGCCGGCGACCAGCCGCGCTGCATTCCGATTTATATTGGGATAACCTAATAAGGCGGGTAGAAGGACCTCTATGAGCGAGCCACGGGGCGTCGATTTCACCGGGCAGGATGAGCAGCGCAGCGCAGAGCCGCTGCGTCCACGCGCAGTGGGCTCGCCGCTGCCCATGGGCGGCGGCAGCCGCGCTGCCATTCCGCCCGCCCAACCGGACACCCGGCAGATTCCGGCCTCCTCCGGCCCCGCTGCTCCGCAGGAGCGTGCGTTCGGCAGCTCGTCAACCTCCGATGGGGGCCCGGATGAGCCGGCCGAGCAGCCAACCAACCTGCAGCGCGCCATGAGCGGCGTGCGCATGGCCTGGCCGTTTGTGCAAAAGATCCTTCCGCTGCTCGACGGCCAGGTGATCACCGCCGTCTCCAACCTGCTCACTCCGCGCACCCCGCCGCCGGCCAAGCTGAACCTGGCGCCGATCGAGAACAGCCTCAATGACTTGCAGACGCGCCACGGCGAGCTCCGCGGCCAGGTAGCCGAGCAGAACGCGTCGCTCAAGCGCGTCGAAGACCGGCTGGAGATGGTGCGCGAGGCTACGGACCGCAACACGCTGGAGCAGCAGGAACTGATGGCGGACCTCAAGTCAGTGGGCCGCAAGGTGAACGTGATCGCCGCGTTGGCGCTGGTCCTGCTGGCTGCCTCCATTGCGGTCAACGTGGTGCTTTACTTGCACATCCGGCGCGTTCTGCCCTGACCGGCAGGCTCTGGCCTGGACACTCCCGAAGGTCTGCATTTTCAGAAATCTGTCTCAAAATTGGTCAGTTTTCATATTGTAAAAACATATTTCCATAATACAAATACGTTTTTGTTTGATTTTGCTAACTTTATAGATCTTTTGTGACCCAGGGTGTTGCCAGTCGTATTTTTGTGGGACTAGTATTCCGGATAGCTCGACACGGGTCGTACATAATGACCTGCCCTTGTCCCAACCTATGGATGCAGTTATTCCCAATTTCACAGAGCTTTACCAACGAGCGGCGCTTGCTGGGGTACGCGCACGCAAATGGAGTGTCTCGTCATGGCATGGTATGCCTACTGCATTGGGGAAAAGCAAGCCTTTCCTGAATTAGCTCGCCATCGTAAACCGGTTCCGATGGAGTCCGTTGTTGGAGTCAGTGGAAATCAAGTATTTTTATATCCCGCCAGCGATCTCGCCGTGATCGTCAGCGAGCACAACCCACAGGAAACCTTGAACCAGAAGTCGGGCGTGGACCATGCACGGGTGATTGCCGACTGCTTCCAGCACTCCACCGTGCTTCCCTTCCGCTTCGGCACCGTCTTTAACGACGACGAGTCGCTGCGGAAGTCGATCCGCTCCAACCAGCGGCAGTTTCTCGGTAACATCGACAAGCTGCGCGGCAAAACCGAGATGCACCTCAAAATCTTCGTGGACGACTGCTGCGGACGCGAGATCGAGCGTCACCTGCCCGCGGACAGCGTGGGCCGCGAGTACCTGAGCAACCTGCGCGAGAACGCCGCACGCACCCGCGAGCGCCAGACCCGCGCCCGCGCCGTCAGCTTTCAGATGCACCGGCTCTTCCTGCCGCTCGACGAGGATGTAAGCTGCCGGCTCACGGAAAACGGCAAGATGGTTCTCGACGTGGCGCACCTGATCGAGCGCAAGTACGTGGAGCGCTACCAGAACAAGTTCGCCACCACCAGCGCCATGATGAAGGAGTGCCAGATGCAGATCTCCGGCCCCTGGCCGCCGTATCACTTCGTGCATCGGCTCACGCGGACCGCGCACGCGCAGCCTCATCCGGCGGCAGCCGTTCCGGCAGTGCCCGCTCTACAACCCGCCATGGCTTAATCCTCGGGGGTCTGTACAACAAAAAGCTCCGGCCGCGGCCGGAGCTTTTTGTTTTTGCTGATTGGAGAATTTGTGCTGCCCACCCTTTCGACAGAAATCCGCCGCGGGTGCCCCACGTCCCAGGGGAGTAAATTAACCACGAACAGGGGCGCCCCAGGCCTCCTTAGAGACCCGGGAAAGCACAGCGCCAACTCATCACGAGCTAGTCGTAATATTCAAGCCCCAGATGCGTAATCAGCTCCTGGCCCATGATGTGCCGCAGCGTGTTCTTGAGCTTCATCGACTGGATGAAGAGATCGTGCTCCGGATACAGCCCCTCGGCCGTCTGCGGCGACTTGAGATAGAAACTCAACCACTCCTGGATGCCG
>JBAUCP010000705.1:0-2078 GCA_049677625.1 Occallatibacter sp.
ATCTGCTTCCGCGCTATGCATTCACGCCCGACAGCCGGTCGCTGGTGACCAACTACGGCGGAAAGATCTACCGCATCGATGTGGCCACAGGAAAGCAGTCCGAGGTTCCGTTTGTGGCTCATGTAAAACTGCCGGTGGGTCCGTACATGCGTCCTGAGCTGACCCACGATACCGGACCCGTACGGGCACGGCTCATCCAAACACCCTCTGAAAGCCCTGATGGCACGCGCATTGTCTTTTCCGCGCTCGCCAAAATTTATGTCGCCGGAATCGGGGCCGACGGAAATGCCGGAGTGCCGGCGCGTCTCACAAAGAGCGCACTGCCGGAGTTCGAGCCCTCCTGGTCGGCGGATGGTCAATGGATCGTCTACGTAACCTGGACTCCTGAAGCCGGCGGCGAAGTCTGGCGCGCGCGCGCGGACGGATCGGCAGAGCCCGAAAAGATCAGCCCTTACCCGGACTACTACGCCTATCCGGTTTTTGCTCCCGATGGGAAAAGCATCTTTGTGTTGCGAGTTGCGGAATATGACCAGGTCCATAAGATAGCGGATTTTCCTCCCTACCAGGCAGATTTGATCGTGATTCCGTTGGGGCATCCGGACGCGACAGCAAACGTGAAGGTTATTACTACGGGAATGCTGCGCAGCGGCGCCCAGTTCGCGGGCGATGCGGGCGCGCTCTATTTGAATTTTTCTGATGGACTGTATCGCGTGCGGCTCGATGGGACGAAGCCCGAGCGGGTGCTGCATGTTGTGGGGCCGACCTACTACTTCATGGAAGGAACCGCGCCGGCCGATGGCGTGAAGATCAGCCCTGACGGAAGATGGGCATTGGCGCAGATTACGCAGCAGCTCTATCTCATCCGGATTCCGGATGGGATTGAAAACGCGACCACGGAGTTGTCCGTCGAGCTGGCAAAGCCTGCGCCGGTGGAGACGCGCCTGACTTCGGTAGGAGCAGACTTCTTCGGCTGGGCCGATGGCGGCAAGACCATTACCTGGGCGCTGGGGTCCACATTCTTCCGTGAAAAGCTGGCCGACGTGAATCTGGGCTCGTCCGAACCGCCCGCGGGGACTGACATGGAGCGGGCCAGCGTTGCGCACATCCCCATCGCGGTCGAGGTCCCGCGCGACACGCCCAGCGGCGCGATCGTGCTGCGCGGCGGCACAGCCATCACCATGCAGCGTAATGCTGCAGGAGACGACGGCATCATCCCCAACGCCGATGTCGTGATCGTCAACGACCGCATCGCCGCTGTGGGCAAACGCGGCGCCGTCCCGATCCCGAAAGACGCCAAAATCCTCGACGAAACCGGCCATTTCATCGTGCCCGGCTTCATTGACGTCCACATTCACTGGGGATCCATCCGGCGCGGCGTCCTCGATACGGAGTGCTGGGAGTTTCAGGCCGCATTGGCATATGGCGTAACGGCTACGCTCGATCCGTCCTCGCTGAGCATTGACACCTTTGCTTATCAAGACATGATTGACGCCGGGCTCATGATCGGCAGCAGGATTTATACAACCGGACCCGCGCTGTTTTCCTTTAACCACATCGACACCGAGGAGCAGGCGCTCAACAACATCCGCCGCAATCCTGACTTTTATCGCACCCGCGACCTGAAGGAGTACAGGACCGGAAACCGGGCACAACGGGAACTGGTGGTCGAGGCCAGCCGCACGCTCAGCCTGGTCACAACCACCGAAGGCGCCATGGACATGAAGCTCGACATGACGCAGATTCAGGATGGCTTCTCAGGCAATGAACACACCTACTCGGCAGTGCCCATCGCGGACGATATCGTGCAACTGTTTTCGAGAACCGGGGTGAGCTATACGCCCACGCTGCAGATTTCCAACGGCGGCATGTGGGGCCAGACTTATTTCTTTTCGCGAGAGTCGCCCTACGCGGACAAGAAGCTGCGCCACTTTACCCCGCAGTTCTTTCTGGCCAGGAAGATGGAGCGTCTGCATTGGGGATTGCCGCAGGAGTACTCGTTTCCCCAGGTTGCTGAGGGCGCGGCGCGCGTTCAGCGGAATGGCGGCCTCGTCGGTGTAGGCAGCCACGGAGAACTGCCC
>JBAUCP010000706.1:0-1721 GCA_049677625.1 Occallatibacter sp.
CCTTTATACGTTGTCTCCGGCATCATCTGCAATAATTTTCATTTTTGAGCATTGGTTTGACACCTCATCCCCGGCTGTGTAGAACGGGTGTTGTCTACGGGGCCCGTTTGTGCCGGTGCACGGCGGCTTGCGCCCGGGGGAGAATTCCGCTATCCGGTCCGCGCTGAGCCGCGCTGCCGGCACGGAACAGGCTCGGGACAGATTCGGAGCAGGCTCGGAACTGCCGATCGAAACGAGGAACGATGGATCGAAGAGAGTTGATCAAGCTCGGAGCCGGCGCAGTGGTTTCGGGCCTCGCATCCCCGGCAATCAAGGCCGCGCCAGCCGCGGGCGGCGGCGCTGAAACCGTGGAGCAGTGGGGCATCTTCGAGTTCCGCGCGCAAGGTCCTTCGACGGGAAATCCCTTCGTCGAAGTGGACTTCAATGCACGCTTCACCCTCGGCCATCGAACCGTGGACGCCGCAGGCTTTTACGACGGTGACGGCGTCTACAAGGTGCGCTTCTCGCCCGACACCGTGGGCCGATGGAGCTTCGAGACCCGGTCCGGAACCAAAGCTCTCGATGGACTGACCGGAGGGTTCGACTGTACGCCGGCGCGCGCCGGCAATCGCGGACCGGTGGGAACGGCGCACCAGTTTCACTTCCAGCACGCGGACGGCACGCCGTATCTTCCCTTCGGCACCACGTGTTACTCCTATGGCTTCATCGGTTCTCCGCTCGACGCGCTCACGCTTGAGAACTTGAAGACAGCCGGCTTCAACAAAGTGCGCATGTGCCTGCTTCCCAAGCCACTAGGCAAGCTGCAACCGGTCGCCATGCCCTTCGAGCGTGTAGGCGCTGCTGCCTCTGAGAACCTTGCCGACGACGGCCGCAGCCGGGAGCAATTCGATCTTGCCCGCTTGAACCCCGCCTACTTCCAGCACGTGGAGAAGTGCATCCAGGATCTGCTTGACGCCGACATCCAGGCGGACGTGATCCTCTTCCACCCCTATGACGCGTGGGGTTTCAAGTCCATGGGCAGCGAGGCCGACGACCGCTATCTGCGCTATGCCGTGGCGCGCCTGTCAGCCTACCGCAATGTCTGGTGGTCCATCGCCAACGAGTACGACCTGATCAAATCGAAGTCGATGACCGACTGGGACCGCTTCTTTCGCATCGTGCAAGAGTCCGATCCTTATTCGCGTTTGCGCTCCATCCATCACAGCAAGGTGGTTTACGACCACTCCAAGCCCTGGTGCACGCATGCGAGTCTTCAGGAATACGACTTCGACAAGTCGGCCGAGCGGCTGGCGGCATGGAACAAGCCCATCCTCTACGACGAAATCCAGTACGAGGGCAACATCGCGAGCCGCTGGGGCAATCTGTCGCCGGAAGAGATGACGTATCGCTTCTGGCGGGCGATTGTGAACGGTGTCTACGCAACCCACGGCGAGACGTACATCTCTACCGACGGCACACCGGTGTGGTCTGACGCCGGCGCGCTCCACGGCGCCAGCCCCGCGCGCATTACTTTTCTGCGCAAGCTGCTTCAGAAGACCGGAACCACCGGCCTCATGGCCGCAGCAGACCCCTACTACACCAATGCAGGCAATCCCGGCGCACTCTACCTCTACTACTTCGATTACCACTGCGTAGGCGAGTACGAGTTTCCGCTGCCGGCCAATGTCAACTTCAAAGCCACGCTCATCGATCCCTGGGCGATGACTACCACGCCCATCTCT
>JBAUCP010000707.1:0-2269 GCA_049677625.1 Occallatibacter sp.
ACATAGAGCGCCGAGCCCTCGCAGAGCATGATCTGCGGCTTGCTATGGCCAGACATCGTACGGATTTGGTGCAAAGCGCGGACGGTTGTCACTATGCCCCCTCGCGGTTCATCACGATACCGGCACGCCATCAACGAGCGTGGAGAATTGGCATCGTTCCAAGTGCCTCGGCGATCTGAAAACATGCAGGATCGGCGAGGGTAGTGAGGGGAGGGGTTTACACGCTCATTGAAAGAACAGGCGGCTTATTCGCGCAAGAACTGCTTCAAGCCGCACGGGTAACTGTTTTCGGAATCAGTCCCCGCGTGTGAAGGCGGGTACCGATTGATTCGTCCGACGCAGTTGGGAATAAACCAGCTCAATAACCCGAATCGATCTTCCAACATGGAAAAGAATCGGAGAGCGTTCCACCGAAAAACAACTTTCCCGACAGGTTGGATAGAGAATCCTAATCTCGCATATATACCCGAGGCTGAAATCCTGTCAAGAATTTCCTTCAATTATTGGATTTTATTTAAGATTCCTCGGGCGGGTGATGGGGGAATCCTGGTGCGCAACGGCACTTGAGAGATTGCCGGCCACCGCCCGCAACGGCCGGCGAGCGCTTCTGTCAATTGCAGGCAGACGCTCCGACGCCATCGAAATGATCCTCTAACGGCCAACAGGAACATAGGGCGGAGGGATAGGGACAACACGGCTGTCGGCCACGGGCGAATTGGTGGAGTTGGGAGGGCTACTCGATGGGGATCCAAGGCCAAGAAGAACGGCGATCACGGCAAAGCCAGCAACAGCGAGTGCAGCCATTTTTTTGCTCCATATTTTCGAGAGTCAGGTCATGAACTTTTCTATGTATAGGGCAATTCGTACGCGCTGCAGCGGACCGCTCTCACAGAAGTTTTAGCGTCGTATCGTTCCTGTACCGTGGGTGCCCTGCTGTCCCAAATCGGGTCAGTCGTTCGGCATCTCATCGCCTGCCCCGCGCGCAGGCTCCGCTCGACAAGAAATCTCCGCGTTCATCGAACTCACCGTAAGCAGCGAGTATTCTGAAGGCTCTATGGGTGTGCCCTACCGGAAGATCCGAAGGAGACCGGATGAATCCCGTTGAGAACTCCGCCGGCCGCACCATCACCACGCTTTCCAGCCGCGAGGTCTACCGCAACCGCTGGCTGCGCCTGCGCGAGGATGAGATCCTGCGCTCGAATGGGCAGAAGGGCATCTACAGCGTCGTCGATAAGGACGAGTGCGCGATTATTCTGCCCATCGACGAAGGAAAAGTGTGGCTGGTCGAGCAGTTTCGCTACACCATTCAGGAGCGCGCTCTGGAGCTGCCGCAGGGTGGATGGGAGATGGAGATCGAGCGCCCCGAAGAGCTGGCGCGGGGCGAACTGCGGGAAGAGATCGGCATGGATGCGGCCGGGATGATCTACCTGGGCATGTTGTGGATCGCCTACGGATTCACGCGGCAAAAGCAGCACGTCTTTCTGGCCACCGGCCTCACGCCGGCGGAGAAAGACCCCGACGCCGAGGAACACGACCTGGCTACGCACTCGGTCACGGTGGAGGAGTTCGAGCAGATGATGCTCGACGGGACGATACGGGATTGCTCCACGCTGGCTGCGTGGGGACTCTACCTGATGTGGAAGGCGCGGCAGGGCACCGCCTGAACTGCGCCGGTGCTGCGGTACCCTTCCCCCCGGAATCTGGGAGGAAGTTCCCTGTTTTCATCGCTTTGGCGAGCAAGCATCTCTCCAAATTCCTCAAAGGAAAAGGGTTGGCCGCAGATTCCTCTGCCGATTGGAGTTAAATGGAAGCGTGCGGCTTTTTCCCACCCAAGCACAGCTTGGATGGGGTTCCGGAGCGATGGTTTTAGAGTAGCGAAGTTCGGGGAATTAATGTGCAAGGCTTTTGGCATTTTCCCCCACCCAGGCAGCGCTTGGACGGGGCACATCCGGCGGTCCTTAGTTCTCCGCTCTCGTCAGAATCTTTGCGCAGCCCTGAAAGCGAAGGTGAGCCCTCATTGAGCCCGGCTGCCATTATCCAGGGAGATTGCCGGATCGACGCACCCCTCGCTACCAGGGCTTGACCTTGTAGATTTCGCCCTTGTTATCCTGAGCGACACCCTTGAATGTACTCCCGCTGTAACCCTCTTCCCAATCGATTTCGACGCGCAGCGCGGTGCCCTTATTGCTTGTCACTGTGGCCACCTCGAGAGTTTGAGATTTTAGGTTCTAGTCTTCGTAGAATGTCCGTCCCCAGGCGGAGAGCCACG
>JBAUCP010000708.1:0-3774 GCA_049677625.1 Occallatibacter sp.
CTCACGCCCGAGGAGCACTACGACTTTGCGGTGTCGCAGTTGAACACCGGCGACTACGACGACGCCCGCGAGCAGTTCAACACCATTCTTGCCACCCATCCGGGCGCGGACTACGCGTTTTACGGGCTGGCTGTGCTCGATGCCATTACCGGCCGGGTGCAGGAATGCCTGAGCAACCTGGCCCACGCCATCAAGCTGAACCCCAGGAACCGGCTCCAGGCTCGCGTGGATAACGACTTCCAGAACATGGTGGACGATCCCCGCTTCACCGAGCTGCTGTATCCTGAAGTTCCGTGAGGAGTTTCCGCGTGGGTTCGGCGCCGGCTGCGATCGCGTGGTCCGCTGCGTCGGATAGTTGGGTGTTTTTGCCCGGTTTGCGCTTATTTTGAGTTTCTTTTAGCGTCCTTGGCATATTCAGTGGTTCTTTAAGGCTGCTTTGAATTCTGTTACCTCCCGAAACGGCGAAGCACCGCCGAAGTCATCCTCCGGCGCTCAACCCCCGATTGCCATAAGACAGCCGCTGCGTGTGGTGGCTATTGGCGGCGGCACGGGTCTTTCCACGCTGCTGCGCGGGCTGCGCCGTCATGTGGCTGCGGCCGGCCAGGCCGGGACCCAGGACGGAGCCATCTCCGACCTTGCCGCAGTGGTTACAGTGACCGACGACGGAGGTTCTTCCGGCCGGCTGCGCCAGGACTTCAACATGCTGCCGCCGGGCGACCTGCGCAACTGCATGGTGGCGCTGAGCGAGGAAGAGGATCTGCTAACCAAGCTCTTCGGTCACCGCTTCCGCGGCGGCGATTCGCTCAAGGGGCACAACGTCGGCAATCTCTTTGTGGCGGCGCTCACTGAGATCACCGGCGATTTTGCGCAGGCCGTGCAACTGGCGTCAAAGATCCTGTCTACGCGCGGACGCATCTATCCGGCCACGACGGCCAACACCACTTTGGTGGCGCGCATGGACGACGGCAGCGTGGTGCGCGGCGAGACAAACATTACCGCGAGCCGGCAGCGCATTGTAGAGCTGACGCTCGACCCGCCCAGCCCGCCTCCGCTGCCCGAGACGCTCGACGCGATCGAGCGGGCCAGCCTGATTACTGTGGGGCCGGGCTCGCTTTATACTTCGCTGATCACCAACCTGCTGGTGGACGGGATTCCTGAAGCGCTGGCGCAGGCGCGCGGGCTGCGCGTTTACATTGCAAACCTGATGACCCAGGCCAACGAAAGCCTGGGGCTCGCGGCCTCCGAGCACATCGAGAGGATCTACGAGCACACGCGCGCTCCCATCTTCGACTGCGCGCTGGTGAACACGGCGCCGTTCTCGCCGGAGACGCTGGAGCGCTACGCGGCTGAGGGCGCTTCGCCGATTCTGGCGGACATCGAGCGCATCCAGGCGCTGGGCGTGCGCTGCATTGCCGGCGATTTTGCCAGCGAGGAGAGCGTGGTGCGCCACAACACCAACCGCGTGACCGGCGCGCTGCTGGCGCTGGGACGCGTCGCGCCGCCGGTGCACGACTGAGACGGCGGTCGGGAAGGGAATTGATCGATGAGGAATAGCGGGAAGAAGCTCTGGTTCTTGCTGATGATGGTGCTGGCGTGCGGTGCGATTCTTGCGGCTCGTGTGGCCTTTGCCGGCAGCGCAGACGAAAAACAGCAGGTGATGGCCACGGAGCAGGCGCGCGTGGCGGCGCTCGACGCCTCCGATGTGCCGGCGCTCGAGCGGATCATGGCAGACGATGTGACCTATGTTCACGCCAGCGGCAAGGTAGACACCAAGACGAGCTATCTGGCGGCTATCCGCTCCGGCCAGTTGCACTACATCTCCTGGGCGCCGAAGAGCCTGCAGGTGCGCGTGGCGGGAGACGCGGCGGTGATCAATGGCGAGTACTCAGTGCGGGTGAAGGATTCACGGGTGCAGCCGGATCCATTCAACATCGACATCTTCATCCTGGAGATGTACGCGCGGCGCGACGGGCGCTGGCAGCAGATCGCCTGGCAGTCGACGCGCGACGTGGCCAGCACCCCGGCGCACTGATCTGGAACCGGCCCGGCGCGGCGCTCCTGAAGGAGATTTCAGTCGATTTCACTTTCTAAAATCTGTTGCCGGAGTGTACATTGAGGTCGCGCCGTGTGGACGACGGAGGCTCCGGGGTCAGCTCCGGGCGAGGAACTGGGCGAGAAATTGTAAGAGGAGGACGGGATGAGGCTTCGGTCAAAGTCGCTCGCGGTCAGCGCGGGGATTCTGGTTCTGGGGTTGCTGGCATGGGCGCAGGGGGGTAGAAAACCCGGACTGTGGGAGATTACGACAACCATGACGTGGCAACAGTCGCCGTTTCCGCAGGGGATGCAAATGCCTCCGCAGGCCGCGGCGGCCTTCGGCGGCGCGCCGCACACAACCCCCTACTGCCTGACGCAGGCCATGATCGACCGCTTCGGCGCAGCCCTTCCGCAGTCGCGCGGCAGTTGCGTAGTGGCGAACTTGCAGAAAACTGCGGACAGTATGAGCGCCGACTGGATTTGCACCGGCGCGATGAGCGGCAAAGGCTCGCTCGAATCGCATTTCAGCGAAGACGGGACGGCCAGGGGCAAGGTCCACTTTGTGGGGACAATGCAGATGGGCCAGAACTCGACGCCGGTGGAGTGGACCAGCGTTTCGACCTCGGTCTACAAGGGGCCCGATTGCGGAAGCGTGCAGCCTCCGCCGATGCCGAAGGAGCAGTAGCGGCGTCGATGGATGGGCGGTGCAGGAGTTAGCGCCGCGCTTTAAAGTGGCTCTAGCGCCGTGAGCAAATAAGCCGCGGGCGCTGGAGTGCTTCCACATGGTGACGCAGACTGAAAAGAGTCTCATCTTTCGCGCCTTGCATGAACGCAAGGGCGCATTTATTATCCCAAATCCATGGGACGCCGGCTCGGCGCACCTACTTGCCCGGCTGGGCTTTGAGGCGCTGGCAACCACCAGCGCCGGCTTCGCGTTTTCTCTGGGCAAACGGGACTACGCCGTGGACCGTGACGCGATGATCGCGCATATGGGCGCGATTGTTGCTGCGGTCGATGTGCCGGTGAGCGGCGACCTGGAGAATGGCTTTGGAGACAGTCCCGAGGCTGCGGCGGGGACCATACGCCTTGCGGCAGCGGCCGGGCTGGTGGGCGGGTCAATAGAAGACTCGACAGGGCGCGACGGCGATCCTATCTACGCGTTCGATCATGCCGTGGAGCGGGTGAGCGCCGCGGTGCAAGCTGCGCGTGCGTTGCAGTTTCCCTTTACGCTGACAGCGCGCGCAGAGAATTATCTGCATGGCCGAGCGGACCTCGACGACACCATTCGCCGGCTGCAGGCATTTGAGCAGGCCGGCGCCGACGTGCTCTATGCGCCTGGGCTCAGCCGGATGGAAGACATCGCCGCCGTGGTGCGTGCGGTGACTCGTCCTGTGAATGTGCTGGCGACGGCGCAGTTTGACCTCGCGGCGTTGGCGCAGATTGGCGTGAAGCGAGTGAGCGTGGGCAGCGCCCTGGCGCGCGCCGCGTATGGCGGGTTTCTGCGTGCTGCCGAAGAGATGCGCACGCAGGGCACATTCCGGTTTGCCGAGGAAGCGGTCAGTTATCGCGAATTGAGTGGGATGTTTTGAGGGCCCTCACCCTTCGACGGTGCGCTTGAGCTGTCCGCAGGCGGCGTAGATGTCGCGGCCGCGCGGCTGGCGCAGGTAGACGGGAATGCCTTCGGCGAATAACGTGCTGCGAAAGCTCTCAATGGCTTCTGGCGAGGGCATGGTGTAGGGG
>JBAUCP010000709.1:0-3722 GCA_049677625.1 Occallatibacter sp.
CGCCTGCCGCGGGCAACGCGTATCCCGCGACCGCGGGGACGGCGACCTTCAAGTGGTCGCGCGACAATGCGTCTGTCGAGACAGGCGTGACGGCGATTCAGCAGGTGACCAACTCGATCGGCAGCAAGGCAGCGCAGCTTACGGTGCTGAGCCTGGGGCGCGATCAGGTGCTGGGATTTGGGCCGGGAAACTGGATCGAGATCATCGACGACAATCTGGAGCTGAACGGCCTGCCCGGCGAACTGCATCTGATCGACACGGTGGATTTCGCGGGCAAAACAATCACGCTGGCCGATCAGTTGCAAACGCCGGCAAATTTTCCGGTGAATGGTTCGAACCAGACGACTGCTTCGCGGAACACGCGGATCCGGCGCTGGGATCAGTCAGGGCAGATCTATCAGGTGGGCGCGACGCCGGGTTCAGCGCTACCGTGGGTCGACCTGGGCGCGACGGGAAGCACGGGGGATATTCCGGTGCCGCCGCCGGGGACGACGTTGATTCTGGAGAACGGCATCACGGTTACGTTTGGACCGGATGGAACCACGCAGTTCAACACCGGCGACTTCTGGAATTTTTCGGCGCGGGCGTCGACGGGACTGATCGATCCGCTCACGGATGCGTATCCGCGCGGAATCCATCATCATTATGCGCCGCTTTCGGTGGTGAGCTTTTCGCCGCTGGGCGCGAGCGAGTGCCGGACGCAGTGGCCGCCCAAAGGCGGCGAGGGCGCGTGCGGCTGCTGCACATACACAGTCGGCGACGGGGGCGACTACGCGACGATCCAGGCGGCCGTCAACGCGCTGACCAGCGGCGGTGAAATCTGCATCCTGCCGGGGCGCTACTACGAGAATGTCTTCATCCAGGGATTGCAGGATGTGGTGATTCGCGGCTGCGGCACGGAGACGCGTGTGGCTTCATACGCGCTCCAGCCGGGATACCAGGCGCCATCACCGAGCGGGAATTCGACGACGATGAACGCCGTGTTTTCGATCGGGACTTCGCAGCACATCACGCTGCGCGACTTTGCCGTGGAGGCGGCGCCGGGCGAAGCGGGGATTCTGATCGACGGGACGGGCGAGTTGATTGCTTCTCAACCGCCCGCAAACGCACTGACCTACGCAAACAATATCGACGTCAACATCATCTCAGAGTATTTGCCGGGCGATATCGACATTACCGTCGAGAAGATGGTGATCACGGCTTCCACGCTGCCGGCGATTCTTGCCAAGCGCGTAATTATTTTGAAGATTCGCGAGAACCGCATTGCCATGGCGAATGTGCGCGGTACTTATGCGGCGGTGTGGATGAGCGGCGATGAGATCGAGTTTGTGCGCAACTGGGTGGGGCTGCAGACCACGGCGACTCTGAGGGAATGGATTCCGGCCTCGGTCTACGGCGACTTGCTGACGGACGCGAAGAATGCGGGCGTCACGCTTACCGAGCCGGGGATTCGGCATTTTGGCGGGATTCAGATCGTGGGGCCTTCGGACGAGGTGCTGGTTGCGGAGAACCAGATTATCGGTGGGCTGCGCAATGGGATTACGCTGGGCGGTTATACGATTCTCGACGCGAGTGGCGGCTATACGCGCTTCACGCCGGGACTGACGTTCGAGGCGGAGACCGAATGCACCAAGGCGAATACGCTCGAGAGTCCGGCGGTTTTTCCGCAACTGCAGGGCAGCTCGGTGGTGGTTTCAGGGCTGCTTGAGGACATCACCATCGACCGCAACACGATTGAGGAATTCGGACTGTGCGGCATTGGGCCGGTGGGGTTCTTCGACCTGGCAAAGACGCTTGAAGTGGTGGCGATCGAAGGGTTGAAGATTACCGGGAACGCCATTACCGAAACACTGCAGCGCGCCACCAGTGACGATACGAGCGACTTCCTGGGCTACGGCGCCATCTGCCTGCCGACGGTCGAGGACCTGGTGATTCGCAACAACACCATCACCACCTTCGGCGCGCAGCCGGGACTGGGCGTGGCCGGCATCTTTCTGCTGCACGGCGAAACGGTGGAGATCAGCCGCAACCAGGTGATCGATAACCGCGACTGGGCTGACGCATCGACGCCGGACCAGACGGGGAATCCGACGGAGAACGCGGGTGCGATTACGATTCTGATTGTTACGCCGCCCACGCTTGAGTCCGGCCTGACCGGCTTGCGCGCGCTGGCCATCTTCGAGCCCGGGCTGCCGGCGCTGCGCATGGAAGAAAATCTTGTCAGGGCGCCGCTGGGCAACGCGCTCATCGTGATCGGTTTTGGCCCCTTCTCGATCTCCGACAATCACTTCAGTTGCGGCGGAAACATTCCGGGCACGTCAAGCTCGAAGTTGCATTGCGTTGAAATCCTCAATCTGGGCACCAGCATTGAGCTCACTCCCGCCTCCACACCCTCTGAGCTCTACAACGGTGCAACCAGCTTCAAACCGGCATTCAACGCGAATCCAATGGTTGTTTCATCCTGCGGAGCTGTGCTGTTTACCAACAACTTCTGCCAACTGGAAGTGCAAGAAGTGCCGCAGACGAGCTTTGCTTCCTTGATCATCATCTCGTTTGACCATCTGATATTTTCGAATAATCATTGCTGGCTGGATGCAGCCGGTCAGGGGCTGGCGGCTTCAGGCCAGGGCATGTCAGTGGATGCGTTTCTGCTGGCGGGCTCGCTCAACGTCATCGGCAACCGGTTCCAGGAGGCGCAAAACGCCGTTTTGCTTTCCGCCATGACGTTCGGAGTTTTCAACGTCACATCGCAGAATATCTCCACCTACTGCATCGATCCGAAAGGCGCCGTGGTGGCCGCTACCAACAACCTGGCCTTGATTAACAGCGTGATTCCCGGCATTTGCGATAAGCTGCAGGGCTAGAGCAGTTCTCCAATTCGCGTGCCCTTGCGAGTTTCGTGCAAGGTGGCTTTTTCTTGAGAAAAAAGCCACTCGGCATCCTGCTTCCGGTGTACATCAATTGGAGAACTGCTATAGCCGTGTGAGCACCGCGCGAGGAGAATTGAATTCATCCACGAAAGGATGGGCCCCATGAGTACACCGCAGCAGAACCCCACATCCACGACTACGCTTACGGCCCAGCAGGCGACCGCCGCACTCACTTCGACGCTTGCGGATGCCGATAGCTCCGCTGCATCCACGACGCAGAACTTGAAGCTGGTGCACCAGGCAAAGACGTCGCAGCTCACGCGCACGGCGGCCGTGCTGAAGGCGCAGTATGGCGCGAGCGACGCGAGAACCGTGGCCGCAGAGGCGGCGGTGACGGCGGCCAATGCAACCATCGCGCGCATGGGCGTGGCGAGCCAGCAGGCGGCTACGCCCGCGCCCACTGTGGCCGCTACAGGATGGGCGCTGCAGGGGCGCGTGTATGACGCGCAGTTGCAGCCAGCCGCGCAGCTCACGGTCTTCCTGGTGGATGCCGCGAAGGCGTACCAGTCGCAGTATGGCTTTGCCTATACGGACGCGACCGGTTATTTTCTCATCAACTACGCGCCGGCCGCGGGGCAGGCCGCGCAGACGCCGCCGCTTTATGTGGAGATTGCCGATGCAAAGGCTGAGCCGGTCTATCTGGCGACGACTCCGTTTCAGCCCGTGGCGGGCAGCACGACGTATCAGAATATCTCGCTTGCTGCGGGCAAAAAGCCGCTGGGCGATCCGCCGGCGGAGATCAGAAAGATCGCGCTGCCGGGGCGGATTGTCGATCGGAAGTGAAGTCCTCGC
>JBAUCP010000710.1:0-1762 GCA_049677625.1 Occallatibacter sp.
CCCGTGATCGACACCAGAACGTGACCGGCCGCCTGGCTGGCCCATCCCTGTATCTTCGCGGTGAGCTGGTCTCCGTCGATCTGGTCGGCAAAGGGAATCTTCTGCAGTTTTTCCAGAATCTCCGGCACGCGTGTGGGCGCCTGCACGCTCAGTTGCTGCAGGTCGCGCAGCACCGGCGGCAGCGCCAGAAAGCCGAACGCCGTCAGCGCACCTGCTGCGGCCAGCAGCAGAAACAGAACTGCCTTGCCTTTGAGCGGCTGCCAGCGCCCCACGCGCAGCCGTCCCGTGGCATGGACTACCGGCGTAAGCACCACCGCGAACAGCGCCGCCACATAGAGCAGCACCAGCACGTCGCGCACCAGCCACGCCACATAGCAGCCCAGCGCCAGTGCAAAAGCAAACAGAATGTCGCCGCGATGTGTGTGCGGCTGATCGGCAGATTGCGTCATCCGGAATTTTCCTGCATGGCAAGTTAGATGCCGGTTAGCGGAGTTAGCGTGGTGAGCGGAGTTAGCGGAGTCGGCGGCGTTAGCGGAGCTAGCCCGGTCAGCGACGCGAGGCCGTCAGAGGAAACCCAAAGCATCAGCACAATCTCGCTAACTCGCTAACTTGCGAACTTGCGCGCCAGCGCAAGCTAACACCGCTAACTCCGCTAACCCCGCCAACTCCGCTCGCCTTACTGGTCCCCGCTAAGAATCGATCCCACAATCCCGCCCAGCAGCCCGCCGCCGATCGCCGGCGCTGCCTGCCGGCTGCCCTCGTGCGGCAGATACTCGCTGATCTGGTGCGCCAGCCGCGAGATGGGCAGCGTCTGCAGCCATATCGTCCCCGGTCCCGTCAGCACCGCCAGAAAAATTCCATCCCCGCCGAAGATCATGTTCTTGATCCCCGGCACCATCGTGATCTGGAATCCAACCGTCGACTGGAACGCGCCCACGTGCCCCGGATGCACGCGCAGCACCTCGCCCGGCGCCAGGTTCCGCTGGATCAGCTCGCCTGAGAGCTCCAGCCACGCCGTCCCGTAGCCGCCCACCTTCTGCAGCAGGAATCCGTCTCCGCCAAAAACGCCTGCGCCCAGCGACTGCTGAAAGCCCACGCCAATGGTCACCTGCGGCGTGGCGCAGAGAAACCCGTGCCGGTGCACCAGGTACTCCGGCCCCTGTCCCAGTTCGATGGGCACAATATGCCCCGGCACCTTGGTCGCAAACGCCACCAGCCCCGGATACTGGTAAGCCCGGTACTCGGTCATGAAGATGCTGCCGCCACCTACCACGCGCTTCAGCACGCCGAACAACCCTCCGCCGCCGCCCATCTGCGTATGCGTCATCATCTGGATGGAAGCGGTCATCCACGAAAGCTCGCCGCTCTCGCTGAACACGCTCTCGTTGGGGTCAAGCGCTACTTCGAGCACCGGCATCGTGGTGCCTTGAATCCGGGTCTGCATGGAAAATGCCTCCTGTACGAGACAGTGTACCTGTCCAAAGCCCAGGCGACTAACAATCTGTGACGAGCGCGGCGCGTCGGTTTTGAAGTGCGGACGCCAGAGCGCCGGATTCAGTTCGAAGGGTATCGGCCGCAGTTTGAAGGGTACGGGCTTCAGCCCGTACATCAACCACCTCAAACGAGTGCGGGCTTTAGCCCCTGGGGGACGGCCCACGCCTACTTGATCGAGCTCTCCGCCCCGCGTAGATGCTCATCCAGGAACGCCTTCATCCCCGCGAGATTGTCCGCATAAAATCGTGGATCGGCCCAGTACGTATGC
>JBAUCP010000711.1:0-2441 GCA_049677625.1 Occallatibacter sp.
TCTCCGCGCCGGTCCATGTCACCTTGGCCAGCATCCGGTCGCGGTGACTGAACTTGCCGACCTTCGCGTAGAGCAGCATGAGGATGCCGCCAAGGATGCAAAACCCGCCCGAATAGAGGAAGCCGGGGAAGAGCCGAAACTCGATATGGGCAACGGTGACTCGCGGCAAAGCCAGAGAAACCACCACCAACGCCACACCGGCAATCATCAGGTTGCGGATTACACCCGGCGCATCGATTCCATAATTGGGCTTTCCTGCCATGCAAAAATACCCTCCGCGCGAGCGTTTCGCGCATAGCTCATTTCTAATGGAATGGTCTCGATACACTGACCGGATAATTTTGTGTGTTGTGATTGAGGTTCGTGCTATCCCAGGTTAGGCGCAAAAACAAAGACGCGCCGAACCTGGGGCACCCACATTCTTGGTACAAAATCAAGTGGTCAGAGGCCTAGTTCATCTGGCTCGATTTCGACTTGAGGTACTTGTCGAAGGGAATCTCGAAGTAGAAGAGCTCGTTGCCGTCGGCGTCGCGCAGCTCGCGCAGGTACAGTTTGGCGCCGCGCAGGGGGTGGGTCAGATCGGAAACGTCGTAAAACAGGAAGCCGGCGCGGGTGGTGTGCGGCTCCACGGCCAGGGCCTGGTACTCGAAGGTGTCAAAGTCCTCTTCGATCTCCTTGTCGCTGGCCTTGGGGTGGGTATGAATCGATGGAATGGGGCCGGGCATGGGAATCTTGCTCCCTTCGCGCTCCTTGCGCGTCATCAGCCGCTCCACATCCTCGGGCTCAGCCGCCTGAATCCGGTCGCCGGATGCGGTCTCAAAGAGAATCCGCGCATCGCGCAGCGAGATGGGCCGGTCGCTCTCGTTGGTCACAATCAGCCGTACCGGCATTACGCCGTGGCTGAGGTAATCGACGCGGAAGATGGATTCTTTTTCCTTGGTGTCGTAGGGCTCGGCGGCGATGGCCACCTGCTCCTTGTCGTGCACCTCCACGGCGGCAAACGACGTGGCCGGTTGCACGGGCGGCTGCCCGTGGTCGGCGGCCACGGCCGGCAGCGCCAGCCCGAGAAGAAGGAAGGAAATTGCCCGCGAGTTCCCCATCGTGATCGACTGTATCATTCTACAGACTGTAGATTAGACAAAGGGATACGGGAAATTGTCACAAGATGACTCTATTTTTCTATAACCTGGCGCTCATAAGTATCCTTACGGCCACAGCGCCCTGGTGGCTGTGGAAGATCGCCTCCACCCGCAAGTACCGCGAAGGCCTGAAGGAACGGCTGGGCGAGGTTCCGGCGGTGCTGGCCAGGATGCGCGCGCACAGCAAGGTTCCGACCATCTGGCTCCACGCCGTTTCCGTGGGCGAAGTGATGGCCGTGAGCCGGCTGGTGAGCGAGATGGACTGGGCCTTTTCCAAGTATCGCCTGTTCGTCTCCACCACCACGCGCACCGGCCAGGAGCTGGCCCGCGAGCGCTTCGGCGCCAGCCGCGTGTTCTATTGCCCGCTCGACCTGCCCTGGGCGGTAAAAGCCTACCTCAGGGTTCTTCAGCCGCGGGTGCTGATTCTGGCCGAGTCAGAGTTCTGGCCGAACATGCTCAACAACTGCTTCCGCCGCAAGATCCCCGTGGTGGTGGTGAACGCACGCATCTCCGACCGCTCCTGGCCGCGCTACCTGCTGTTGCGGCGGCTGTGGAGGCCGCTGCTGAGCCGGGTGAGCGCCGTGCTGGCGCAGAGCGAGATCGACGCCGAGCGGCTGCTCCGGCTGGGCTGCCCGCCGGAGCGGCTCTCGGTGGCCGGAAACCTGAAGTTCGACATTCGCACCGCCGAGGAATCGGATGCAACGCTGTTGCTGCGCACGCTGGCCGGGAGCCTGCGGCTATTTGTGGCCGGCAGCACGCTCGAGGGCGAGGAAGCCGCTGTGCTGGACGCCTGGCCGCGCCTGCTTTCAGCCGACCCGCAGCTGGTGCTGATCCTGGCCCCGCGCCATCCGGAGCGTTTTGGCGCAGCGGCTGAGCTGCTTGAGAAATCCGGCGTTCCGTGGGTCAGGCGCTCCGACTGGCCGGCCAAGCCGGCCTATGCGCTGGACCCGCTGCGCCCCGGCTCCGCGGTTCTGCTCGACAGCATCGGCGAACTGGCGTCAGTCTATTCGCTGGCCACCCTGGCCTTTGTGGGCGGAAGCATTGTGCCGTCGGGCGGCCACAATCCTCTGGAGCCGGCGCAGTTCGGCGTGCCGGTGGTGACGGGTCCGCACTATGCCAACTTCCGCGCCATTACCGAAGATCTGCGCGCGCACAACGCCATTCGCATCGCCGCAAAGCAAGAGCTGGCCGACGCGCTGATCGAGATGATTCAAAATCCGGAAGAGGCTGACGCCATGGGCGCTCGCGGCAAGGAGGTCTTCGACCGCCAGGCCGGCGCTACGGACCGCTGCATGGCCAGCC
>JBAUCP010000712.1:0-1907 GCA_049677625.1 Occallatibacter sp.
TGATCCTGCACTTGTGTTAGGCCTCGGGATAGAATCTGGCTTCGCAACTAAGGGCACGTACCTGCGCACCGGAGACGCATTCGGGATGACTGGAGGATCTACAGCGCATATGACATATGCTCGGAATCCCGAGCAGAATGTAGATCAACTGTTCAGTAGGTTTGGAGACGAGATGCGAGGAACTGGAAGCAACATCTCCATATTCCTCAACAATCTTGAAAAGGAAGATGCCAATGGAAATCAAATTACCTCACAGGGAATGTACAACTCCGTAGAGATTCCGCCTACTGCCTGGAAGGCGTTTATTACAAGCGGAATCCAGGAGATGCAACGGGATATTCCCATTTACCTGTCGCAATGATTTCAGTTGCAAGTGAATCATGCGAGGGAAGTTTCCAGTATCGGAGGTAAGAGCGTGAAGGCTTTAAAAGTTTTAATTGGATTCTTGATTCTGTGTGCTGTGGCAGACGCCTCAACGCATAGGACAGTGTACCGCAATGTCGATTATGGCATCACGCTTCCGGTTCCGAGTGCGGTGCAAATGTGCCCTGTATCTTCGAGCGATAGGACTCACCATGGCGCGACTTTCTTGCTGGGCACCAAAGACATAAGCCAATGCAAAAGTTCTTCGGCGAAGCGTTGGGTTGCTGTCTGGGCGCAGTTCAACGCTTCCGAGGATACAAAAACGCTGCATTCGTTTTTGCAATGGCAATGCCAATACGAGGCGAAGGGCCAGTGCCTGGCCCCTCCTGAAGGTCTGCAACTCAATGGCTTGCCCAGCGAGGCCGCTCGTGTAAACCTTCCCGATGGTTCTATAGAAATCCTGATCGTCACACAAGCGGGGAGACCTGATTCGACTTTTGATTCGACCGTTCCGGCAAACAATTACGAACTCAGTTTGCACACGAATGCGAGTTCTTTCGATCAGGATATGGCTATTTTCCGTGAAATTTTGGGGTCTATTAAGATCGCACCAAACACCCAAAAATAGACGATGAACCCAATGAAGACATACATAATGTTCGGAATCTCGTTGCTACTGTCAGCCGGAACTGCCTCAGCACAGTGCTCTGGAGCTCCGAAATATCGTGCCCAACTGCAATGGAGTGAGTCGGCGAAGGTCGTTTCTCCGGATCATGCGTGGGTGGTAGAGGTGCGTGCCGTTTTTGACGCGGACGAGAATCGAACGCCGGTGACCGTCCATAGGTGCGGCGGTATTGGTTCTTGGCCTCTCTTCACGCTAAAGAGAGACGCCGAGCTTCACTGGGGGGCTGACAGCAACCACATACTGGTTATCAATGAACCCTTGAGCGGGACGAACGAGCTGCTCTTCTTTTCCGTTGCAAGTCTCACGACAGGGACGCAGGGACTCCCGCCAGATGCCCTCGATAGAGCAGTAAACGAGGCTCTTACGGAGCGCCTTGGGAAAGAAAAGTATGTCCAGTATTACCTGCCTAGCTTAGTGTCGTGGAAAGGCAACGACCTGCTGCTTGCGGTAGGTGGCGAGACCAATCTCGGACACGACGGTCCACTGGCCTCGTACTGCTACGGCATGAGGATCAACATCTCAACCTTGCACGTGGAGAGTGTTCTGTCCGAAAAGGAACTGAAGACGCGCACCGGTCATGGCTGCCAGGACTCTCCCTAGCAGTCCGTCCGTACGTCATCCGCAGGCCGTCTCTCCGGAGGGCACGCGGCTCGAATAGTGGCGTGACCTTCGATTACACCTGGTTCATGAATCACCAGCTCAACACGGCAGGCGTCAACAACCCGTTTTTCCAGTACGCGCCGACGGCGGGCACGGTGAGCTACGGCGCGGCCGATGCGGACAATGGATTGACCACGGCGGGTGGCGCTTCGATGACCTACGATGGCAATCACAATCTGACCTATGACGGCTACAACAC
>JBAUCP010000713.1:0-11649 GCA_049677625.1 Occallatibacter sp.
GTTGTCGGTATTCAGCAGCGACGCATCGGCCGTCACGGTCACCGACTGTGCTTCCGACCCGACCGTCAGGCTTACATTCTGCGTGGCCGTCTGTGCCGCATTGAGGAGGATGCCGTTCTGCTGGTACTCCTCAAAGCCTTTCACCTTGACCACCAGCGTGTAGGTGGCCGGCGGCATTTGGCTGAAGGAGTAGCGGCCATCCGCATTGGTGGTGAACTGCCGTTCGATGCCGTTCTCTGAGCTTCTGAGCGTGACGGATGCGCCAGGCAGGATCGCTCCCGTGGCGTCGGTCACCACCCCTGAGAGCGTTGCCGTTGTGGTTGCGATTTGAGCGTGAGCCAGCGGAACGGCGCCCGCAAGGGCGGCTATTAGAATGGCGAGTCCTGCCCAATTCCTGATAGCTGCCGGTCTCCATTTCCAATGTATCTTCAATGTGAAGCCTCCCTTGGTGGTCCCCGTGCCGGAGCCCAAACGGACTTTTGGAATCTGCCGTAGGGAATCGATTGCCTGGGGAACCAAAAAGTGGAGCCCATTCTAGGTAATCCGATGGATGGCCTGCCAAGCTCCTTACGGTACGCCGCGGAAGGTCTTTACCGAAAAGAGGGGGGAAAAGTCTTTGCGCCAATTGTGCATGGCTGTTTGTTATGAGGAATTTGCGCCGCCAGCCCGCAGGCTGCGCAACGGGCGATTTGCGGTGACGGTATAATCGCTTCTTCAAGCCGGAGACAGGTATGTGTGCAGTGCTGCAGGGACAGAAACACGACAGCCTGAGCAAGCCAGCCCGCGATGCGATCCTGGAACAGCTCGATCGCCTGCTGGCCAGTCCCTATTTCAGCCATAGCCGAAGGTTTCCCAACTTCATGCGCTTCGTGGTGGAGCACACCCTGGCCGGTGACGTAGACGACATCAAGGAGCGCACCCTCGGCATTGAGATATTTGGCAAGGACGCCGACTACGACACCGCCGCGGACCCCATCGTCCGGGTAACGGCAGCCGAAATCCGCAAGCGCGTGGCCCAGTATTACCAGGACGCCGCCCACGACGAAGAACTGCGCATCACCCTGCCCTCGGGATCGTACATTCCCCAATTTCACAGCCCCAAAGGCGCCACCGTCCCCGGCCTGGTCGAAGTGGACGCGGTTGGGGCTGCCGCCGAGCCAGCCGAGCACGCCGTCGGCCCCCTCCGCCGGGAGCCGCAGGGTCACCGCGCCCTTCTCTGGAAGCTGACGGCCCTTGTCGCAGCCGTCGCTCTGGTGGCCGCCGGATCGTTCTTCCTCTGGCAGCGCATGCACCGGTCAGCGTTCGATGCCTTCTGGCAGCCGCTGCTCGGCACCAACGAGCCCGCGCTGGTCTGCATCGCTGACCAGCTTGAATATTCTGAGATCGCGCTGCGCGACGCCGCCGAGCCTACCCGGCAGATCATCCTTAAAGACAGCCTCACCGCCGTCATCATCGACGACCTGAACGCCACCATCAAGGTGGCCGGCGTTCTGCAGTCGGCCGGCAAGCCCTACACGCTCAAAGGCGAGGGCGCCACCACCATGGACGACCTGCGCCGCGGTCCGACTATCTTTGTGGGCGCCTTTGACAATGCATGGACGCTGCGGCTGACCAACCCCCTGCGCTATCACTTTGCCAATGACGCCAACATGATGCACCTGTGGATTATGGACAGCGCGGCGCCGGGCCCGTCGCGATGGATGGTCGATCGCGGCGTGCAGATGGCCACGAATAACTATCGCGACTACGCGATCATGGCCCGGTTCACCGACCCCAATACGGGAAAACTGGCCGTGGTGGTGGCCGGAATCGGCCGCGGTGGCACCCGCGCTGCCGGAGAGTTCTTCACCGACAACGGCAACCTGAGCCAGTTGATGCGCGCTGCCCATGCGGCCGGCGACAAGAAGAATATGGAAGTGGTGTTGAGCACCGAGATTATCGACGGCGAACCCGGCGCCGCAAAGATGGAAGCCGAATATTTCTGGTAGAGCGCGCGCGAACAATTATTCTCAACACAAGCCCACCGATATTTTCCAGATCAAAACTGTCTCTCGCCAAAATTACGCCTGTCTTTATTTTCACAGCTTTCCAGTTAGCCTCGGAGGGATGCTTTTGGAAGGTCTGAATGGTATTTATGAGACGGTCACTATTCCCTATTCCCTGCTGCGGGTGCCCCATCCTTTGCGCGTCTTCTGCGCAAAGGGTGGGAGAGCACAGCTCTCAATCTTGACCGTAAACATTCAAACCGAAAATGCCGTAGCCCGAATCGGGCGGCCCAACGAACTCTTAACCGCTATGACATCGGGACTTCTGTTCAATTTCCAGGCCGGACGGAATTTCGGTGAGGATCAAAAGGGATCGGAAATCGTTCGAGAAGCCGGCGTACCGGCACTCACATGAGTTCGAAGAGTCACATGGCGATGCGTCACTTCAAACTATCTCGATTGCCGTCATGTGGCAAACGGAATCGCATAGTCTTTGCAGATGCCTGCCGCAAAGCGTCCGATTTTGAACACTCTTTCTCGGTTGTGAACGCAAGTCCGCGGTCTGAGATCGCTGATCTATTGATTTCAAACGGTCAGCGCCGAGTTCCTGTGGCACGTGACGTGCTTTCTGTGTGCGCAAGCTGACGTGTGTGTGGAGGCTGGGCGATGAGAGTTCTATTGCAGGATCTGCGTTATGCACTCCGCCAATTGCGCAAGACGCCGGGGTTCACCGTTACCGTGCTGCTCACGCTCGCGCTCGGCATCGGCGCCAACTCGGCCATCTTCACGCTGGTCAATGCCATCCTGCTCCATAACCTGCCGGTGACAGATCCCAAAACCCTCATCCGCATCGGCGACAAAGACGACTGCTGCGTCAACAGCGGCTGGCGCGACGACGGGGACTACTCGCTCTTTGCCACAGACACCTATTCCATGTTTAAGAAGAGCCTGCCGGAGTTCGAAGAGCTGGCCGCGATGGAGTCCGGCTACGCCTGGCGGCCCATTACCGTACGCCGCGCCGACGCCCAGACCGTAGCCAAGTCCGTCATGGCAACCTTCGTCTCCGGCAACTATTTCCGCGTCTTTGGTCTTTCGCCGGCGGCGGGCCGGCTCTTTGTCGATGCCGACGACCTGAAGGGCGCACCCATTACCGCCGTGATGAGCTACGACGCTTGGGCTGAGGATTATGCCAGCGATCCGGGCGTGGTGGGAAGTGCGGTTTACATCAATACCAAGCCGGCCACGATCATTGGTGTTGCGCCAAAGGGATTCTACGGGGACCGCATCGATACGAATCCGCCCAGGTACTTCCTTCCTATGAATTCGATGGATGGAGTCATCGGCGCACCGTACTTCACCGATCCCGACACTCAGTGGGCCTACATCATCGGTCGCGTCAAGCCGGGAACTTCTCTGCCGGCCCTGCAGGCTAAGGCCAGCACACTCCTCAAACAGGAATATGCGCCGCTCAAGACATTTACCGATCAGCGCGCCCAGAAAGTTCTCCCCCGCACCCATGTGGTGCTCACTCCCGGCGGCGGCGGTATCCAGAACATGCAGGACGGTTACAAGGACCACCTGAAGCTGCTGCTATGGATCGCCGCGCTGGTTCTTCTCGTGGCCTGCGCCAATATCGCTAACCTGCTGCTGGTGCGCGGCATGAGCCGCCGCGCGGAGCTCTCCATCCGCTCGGCGCTTGGCGCGCAGCGCAGCCGTATTGTGCGCCAGCTTCTTACGGAAAGCGTCCTTCTCTCGGGTATGGGCGGCCTGCTCGGCCTGGCTGTCTCCTATCTGGGAGCCCACGCGCTGCTGGCGCTCGCCTTTCCTAATCAGCACAACATGCCGGTCACTGCTTCGCCTTCGCTGCTGGTCATCGGCTTTGCCTTTGCGCTTTCGCTGGTTACGGGCATCCTCTTTGGCCTGGCCCCGGCGCTGATGGCCGCGCGCACCCAGCCCGCTGAAGCCCTGCGCTCGAACGCCCGCACCACCGCCCACGGAGCATCCTTCGTGCAGCGCGCACTCGTTGTCGTGCAGGCCGCGCTCTCCCTGGTGCTGCTGGTTGCCGCGGGCCTTTTTGCGCAGAGCCTCAACAAGGCCGAAAACGTGGACATGAAACTGGATGCAACCAACCGCTACATCGCCCACATCAATCCGCAGGCGGCCGGCTACAAGAATACAGAGGTCGAGCCCCTCTATCAGGCCATCGTGGACCGCTTCCACGCCATTCCCGGCGTTCTCAAAGTCGGCCTCGCCACCTACACTCCAATGGAGCAGAACAATTGGGGATCTGGCGTAAAGGTTCAGGGCGAGCCGGACCTGAACAAAGGCGCATCCTGGGTGAAAGGCACACCGGAGTACTTTGACTCCGTCGGCACACACGTCGTGATGGGCCGCGGCTTTACGCCGCAGGACACGCTGAATGCGCCGCCCGTCGCCGTCGTCAATCAAGAGTTCGTCAAGCAGTTCTTCGGAAACCGCAATCCCATCGGCCATCGCTTTGGCTTTTCTGGCCCGGCCAAGACCGCTCAGGATGGAGCGCATGAGATTGTCGGAGTGGTGGAAGACACCACCTACACCAGCGTCTACTGGAAGAACCACGCCATGTACTTTCTCCCCCTCACACAGCCTGCTGGCATCCCCAACGACACCGACAACCCCATCGACAAAGACCAGTCCATGTACGCTGGCGCACTGGTCATCCAGACCGCCCGTCCCATCGCCGGGTTTGAAAAGATCGTCGGCGACACCCTGGCCAGCATCAATCCCAACCTCACTATCGTGAAGTTCGAGACCTTCCAGCAGCAGATTGACGACCGCTTCATCGAGGAGCGTCTCATCGCGCGTCTCACTTCCCTCTTCGGCCTGCTTGCGCTTCTGCTCGCCGCCATCGGCCTTTACGGTGTCACGGCTTACACTGTGGTCCGCCGCACGCCGGAGATCGGCATCCGCATGGCGCTGGGGGCGGCGCGCAGCCACGTCATCGGAACGGTCATGCGCGGCGCCATGCTGCAGGCCGTCGCCGGTCTCGCCATCGGCATCCCGGTAGCGATCTTTTGCGTGCGCTACGTCAAGTCGCAGCTTTATGAGATCACCAGCGTGAATGTGCCGGTCATGGCCATCGCCGTTGGAGTGCTGGTGCTTGCGGCTGCCATTGCCGCCATCATTCCGGCGCGGCGCGCGGCCTCCATCGACCCCGTACGGGCCTTGCGCATTGAATGAGCTGCGCGGGTAGGGAGATCATCTACGCAGAGAAATGAATTTCTATCCCCCGAAACCCATCGTGTAGAGCCGGAAGCCCGCCATTGAAGCGCGTCCGGCGGGCGCGGCTCACTGCGCGGCAGGAAGATATAGATCCAGGTTTCTCGCGCGGTTGAGCTTGAGGGTTGCTGCGCGGTCAACTTCGCTCATGGAAATGCACAGGTGCCTCTCATCGGGGTCGACGTAATGCAGGCCGTCGTCAGAGGCGAAGACGGTTACGGCGGAGAGGGTCGAACCGTCCTTGAGGACAAGGACAAAGGCCTGTGGCTGGTAGGTTGCCGAGAACGCTGCAGTGGAAGAAGCCAAGTCTGCGGCAGGCCATTTGTATTCCGTGATCACAGCCTGCCCCGGCGGCCTGACGACCGGCGGCGCAGGCGGCTGAACGGGCACGGGTGGCTGCTGAACAAAAACGTCCGGCTCGCGCGCGTCGGTGTACCCGGCGCCGGAGTCGTAGGGCAGGTAGGCGTAGCCGAATCCGTTAGGCGAGACGGCCCGGGCGCGGCTGAAACCGTGGCCACCCCGGGCGAAGCCAGGCCCTGCTCCGCCGCGGCGCTGGGCGCAGGCATCGTTCGCCACACTCACAGCAAGAAGCGCAAACAAGCTGAGCAGGATCGTCCGCCGCATGGCCGGCCCTCGTAGGGAGGAGTCTAACACCCGGGCCAGCGATAGTAAATCCTGTTGTGGCCGGGGCTATAGCGTTTTAGGAAATGCTGCAAGGCGAAGCCGTTGGCGCAGAGCCGGCGCGGCCACCCCGGGGTCCCCAACGACAGGTCGTCGTCGTTGGGGTGGGAGCATCAGGGAGCGACGGCCTTGCGCTCCGCCAAAAACCCCACACTATTTCCTAAAACGCCGTAGAGGACACTCCGAAAAGTGTCACAATCAGGCGCCCGGCGTGGATAGCCGCGAGAGAAGCTCAATGCTGGGAGATGTCCGATGTCTCAGCGTCAGGCTCTGTTCTTGTTCTGCATTCTAGGTGTGGCAGCTTACGTTCCTAAAGGCTTCGTGAGTGCAGCCAGTGCGAGTGCAGCCAGTGGAAGCGTCGAGGTGTGTGCAAATGGCAGAGAGAGCTGCTACGAGGCGGGTTACGCGGGGCTCACGCAGCTCGAGCGGCAGGGGCGCGACACCTGGTATCTGTGGACCGGAGGCGATAGGGATGCCCACGGGAATGTTGTGGGTGATCAAGAGCTGTGGCGGCTGCTGGCAGTGCGGTCGCACGGCACAGTAGATCTGCTTCAGGCCGTCGACTCGCGCTATCGAGGCGAGCGATTCCACCGATTCGGAGTGATCAACGATCCGGACTGCACGCAGGCAAACGCGCCGGACCAATATGGCCTGTGGCTTGATACCTGCCTACGCAAGGATCGGACGGGGCCCGTGGGCGAGCCGGTTGGCATCATCGGTCTGCGCAGGTTCAGGAATCCGAAATTCGACTCGAAGGCGTGGAACCTGGCGAAGTATCTGGCTGACCCGGCGAAGGTCGAACCTCCATACCTCATAGGTGTGGCCTGCGCCTTCTGCCACGTGGGCTTCAATCCGCTGCATCCTCCGGCCGATCCGGAGCACCCGACGTGGCACAATCTCCATCCAGGGATTGGGAACCAGTACCTCCGCGAGCAGATATTCAATACAGCCAAGTATCCGGCGGCGCGCGAACTCATGCCCAGCGACTTCCGCTGGCAGGTGGCGCACGCCGAACCGCCGGGAACATCGGACACTTCGCAGGTGGCCACGGACCACATCGACAATGCAGGCGCAATCAACAGCATTGCGGATTTTAATTTTCGCCCGAAGCACACTGAAGTGATGGCCGATGGAAGCGCGCGGCAGGTGTTCAACGTGTTGAAGGATGGCGCGGACTCGGTCGGCGCGGCGTGCCTCGACGATCCCACAGAGAAGCCTGGTGTGAACGATACGGCATGTGCCGCGCTCCGCGGATACGTGAATATCGGCGTTTGCGCTGACGCATGGACGTCATTGCATGACCCCGTCTATGGCCTTAAGAAGGCGCAGGCTCCATTTGATGTGAAGCGTGCTCGGCAAGTGAGCATGCCTTGCGATGAAGGCTGGACGGCAACCGTAGCCCGGCTCGAAGGCCTGGAAGCTTTTCTGCGCACGCTGTCTCCGCTGCATCTGGCGGATGCCGACGGCGGCACTCAGTACTTGGTAAAGGACGAAGCGGTGCTGAGGCGGGGGAAAATTGTGTTCGCGGAAAACTGCGCGCGATGCCACTCCAGCAAACAGCCGCCGGCCGGCTATAAGGGTTCAGAGACCCAGTGGTTCAGGGATGCAGTGCTGCGAAAGGATTTTCTCGAAGGGAACTTTCTTTCTGACGATGAAAAGTATCCAGTATCGGAGATTGGCACCAACGCAGAGCGCGCACTGGCGACAAACGCCCAGAGAGGCCAGATCTGGGAGGAGTTCTCCTCGGAGAGTTATAAAACCTCTCCGCCCGTCCGGGTAACGGGTCTGGTAAATCCGTTGCATCCATTGTTGCGCCTGCCTCCTCAAATGGCGATCGGCGGACGGGGATACTATCGCACTCCGTCGTTGGTGAGTGTCTGGGCGACTGCGCCGTTACTGCATAACAATTCGGTGGGGTTGTACAACGGCGATCCTTCCGTAGCAGGCAGACTGGCGGCCTATCAGAGCGCAATGAACATGCTGCTCTGGCCGGACCGGCGTCCAGGGATCGACTCGATTCGCAGAACGACGCAGAGAAGCCGGTTCGAGTTCGAGGATGGCGCCAGCCTGTGCGTGGCGCGGAACACGCCGATCGACCTGATAGCGAACGTGCATGTGGCGCCAAAGGATCGTTTTGGACGAAATAAGCGCCTGGATAACCTGCTGTGCCGAATCACAGGGTCGGGCGCCGTGAATCCGCTGTTCCTGTTTATGGACAACGCTCCTGACTTTGTGCAGGACCGTGGGCATACTTATGGAGCTGGGCTGGCAGACGCTGACAAGCGGGCGCTCATGGAGTATATGAAAACGTTCTGAAACGGAAGAGCCGCCGGCGACATAAGCGCCAGGCCGGACTAGGGAACCTCTGCACAAGTCGGCAACCCGCGTCATTCTTGAATAAGCTATAAGCATGAAGCGAAGGGCGCGTTTTCAGCAAACACTGGCGGGGGCCCCATCCTTTGCGCGTCTTCTGCGCAAAGGATGGGAGAGCACAGCTCTCAATCTTGACCGTAAACATTCAAACCGAACATGCTGTAATCCGATGAAGTCTCCTGATGGCAGAATCCAGTTTCCTGCTCAATTTCCATTGCCGGGCTGAGTATATGTTTGGCCATCGACGGTTGTGGTCAGCGTGCCCGTGGCCTCGAAAATGTTGGTGAAGTAATCGATGGTGAGATGGAAGCCGTCGGGGCTTGTAATTTTGGTCCCGTGCGTCTTGCCGGACTGGACGAGGTTTGAATGCCAATCGAGCACTGCCGCAGTAGGCTTGGAAGGATTCTGCGTGACTTCCTCAGTGCCGTTGATGATATTGCCGCGTTCGTCGGAGTAATCCTTATAAAGGACAGAAACCGTCTTGATCCCGTGGTGGTCGGCTGTGTTCTTGATGTTTACCGTGGCGGAACCCGAGACGCTGCCCTTGAGGGTGTAGGTTCCTTCGGGGATCGGGGAAAATTCCGGGAGAGGGCTTCCGGGTACATAGGGCGTTGCCCACGGAACGTCGTCGGAGATGGGCGCTGGCGGTTTGATCGCGAGCGGCTTGCGGCTCGTGAAGCGCGCGGCCAGCATCCGGAAGTGACGCCCGCCCGGCTCTGTTGATACGGGGCATGGGAGCGGATTGGAGCCGCCGCAGGCCGGACTTGTGACTTGTGCCTGCCAGAACACGACTCTCGTACCGTCAGGGGACCAGCGCGGATCTGCCATGGCGTTCCAGTTGGGGTCACTGAAACTGCCAGGCTGGCCATCGCCAGCCGTCAGAAGTTGCCCCTGGTAGTCGCCGCGATCGCCATATCGGTCGATCAAATAGGCCTGAAAGAACCTGCGCTCGCGATTATTGCGGACGGATGACACGGCGCCTGTGGTCAGCATGTCAATGATCGGCGGAACTCCGCGCATGGCTGCCATGAACATCTGGCGGCCCGAGCCGCGGGTGTCGTCGGCAACGATCCATTTGTCGTCGGGCGACGAATCAAGCGGATCGACGTACTCCGGATTGCTGGTGAGGCGGCGCACTTTGCCCGTGACAAGATCCACGGCAAAGACGTCGATATTGCAGGATTCGAAGGGATAGCCGATGTAGAAAACCTCACGGCCGTTCTTGCTGAAGCCGCGAAACTCGCCGACTGTGATGGCATTGTAGTTGAGCCGCAGTTGGTCTGGATGCTGTCGGTCAGGTCCCAGAACCATCGAATCGGGTCCAGCATGGAAGAGGCGTGTCACATTCGTTAAATCGTAACGGGGAACGAGTGGTTCACCTGTCTTGGGCGAAGGATTGAATTCCAGGCGGGCAAGATATCCAAACTGGGCGATCTGGCCAGTGGCAAACGACATTCCGTTGAAGCCGAGATGTACATTGTCGGGGTGCAGGCGCAGCTCGCGAATGTTTCCTCCGGGGCCTGAGCCATCAGGGCGAATATTCCAGCGAATGGGAAAAATGTGCACGCGGTCGGCTGTGCACTGATCGCTTGTCACCAGGTAGGGCGAGCAGTCGACGATATTCGTGCCCCATAGCAGGCGCTTGCCATCGAGAAAAGTCTGCGGATAGCTTTGATCGGAGCCGATACCCTGAGCATTCTGGGCGGGAACACCACAGGTAACGCATTTCCACGGATCGCCGTTTGAGAATTTGGTGCCGTCGGCTTTGACGATGATGATTTGTCCACCCTGGTAGATGCTTGAGGGATCGGGCGCTGCGGGGGCGCCTGTGAAGTGGACGAGCGCGACGACATGGTGGCCGTCGGGAAGGAAGCTGCCCGATTGGAATGTAAGCGGGGCCGAAGTGATGCAGCCGGTCCGGTTCGGATTGACTGCTGCCGTGCACGTTCCGGGACTGGTTGATGGGGCGGTGGGAGGCAATGGCAGCTCCGTGATTTCAATCGGTTCAGGTGCAGGAGGCTTGGGAACCCGCGATTGCTGCGCACAAACCGAAGCGGCTGCGCAGAGCGCAAACATCGCGCTCACAGTGATGAGCCGCAAAAAGTACTTACTCTGCAAACGTGCATTTGACGCTGATGCCGGAAGAACCATGTTGTTACCTCGCAGGAATCGTTTTGGTGATCGGGTTGGCTGACCCGTGTTGCCGAAAATTGCAGGAGCCCAGGAGCGAAGTCTTCATTTGGCTGTGCCGGGAACTGCGCAATTCAAGCGAGGCCAAGGGCAGGCCGCATTGGGTTGAGCAAGGATGCGAGCTGAGCCCGCCCGCGATTGAACCTCGACTTTACGGTGCCTTCAGGGATGCACAACCGATTGGAAATCTCGCGATCATCGAGTTCCTGCACGATACGCAAAGACACCACGTCCCGCATGACCGGGGATATCTTATTCGTCGCCCGCTGAATGATGGTTGCCACTTCGTTTGAAAAGGCTAAGTCGTGAGGTGACTGCTGAGCGTCGGCGAGCTGATGGGTCAAAGTCGAGGTACCCGTACTTTCCCAGCCCTCGTCCATCGAATCTGTGAGGCGTTCCTGGTGGCTCCTGCGAAAACGATCGATGCGGAGATTGCGCGTCAAAGACGCAATCCAGCTTTTGAGGCCGCCCCGTTTGGGGTCGTAGCTGGAGAGATTCATCCAAATCCGAATGAAGGCCTCCTGGGCAAGATCGTCGGCCTCCTGGTCGGAAATGGCTGAGAGATGGCAGATGCTATAGACGAGGCTTCTATACTCTTCAACAAGTTGCGCCCATGCCACCTCATCTCCGCTCAGACAAAGCTGCACAAGTTCTGGAAAATCCGTGTTCATATGCCACATCCTCGAGGTCTTCTTGAAGTTCGCTCGGCCACGCTCCATGACGTGCATTCAAGAGCTGTGGTGACTACGATCTGATTTATGACACCATAAAGTGAGCGCACGCACGGTTATATCGCGTCGCAAATTGTTACGAAGTGTTAAGCCGCTGCGCTAATCGTTACAATTCATCACGTTCACGGCTGGCGAATTGGAGTAGAAAGAGAATTGCAGCCCGAATCTTGAAATGGGATGCACTTGAGGACAGCCGTGGAACGCATACTGCTGATCGACGATGACATGGAGTTGTGCAATATACTCCAGGGCTATCTCGCGCGTTACGGTTTCGAGGTAATCGCCGAGCACAGCGGCGATACCGGCCTGCGACGCGCCTTGAGCGGTGAGTGCGCGTTGGTCCTGCTGGACGTGATGTTGCCAGGTATAGATGGGTTTGAGGTGCTCCGGCGGTTGCGGGCGAGTTCGAAAGTGAGCGTCCTGCTACTGAC
>JBAUCP010000714.1:0-2103 GCA_049677625.1 Occallatibacter sp.
GGGGGTGAACAGCCGTTACCTGACGCGCAACGGCGAGCCATGGCTGCCGGTGATGGGCGAGTTCCATTTTTCGCGTTATCCGCGCGCGCAGTGGGAAGAAGAGATCCTCAAGATGAAGGCCGCGGGAGTGAACATCGTGGCCGCTTACGTGATCTGGATTCATCACGAGGAAGTGAAAGGCCAGTTCGACTGGACGGGGCAGCGCGACCTGCGCGCGTTTGCCGAGCTGTGCGCCAAGCACGGAATGCTGATGGTGGCGCGCATCGGGCCGTGGGATCACGCTGAAGTGCGCAACGGCGGTTTGCCGGACTGGGTGGTGAAGCAGGGTCCGATCCGCGAGAACGATCCGGTTTATCTCGCGTCGGCGCAGGTCTGGTACGCGCAGGTGAGTGAGCAACTGAAGGGCCTGTTGTGGAAGGACGGCGGCCCGGTAATGGGCATTCAGCTCGAGAACGAGTACTCGAAACGCGGACCGGGCGCGGGCGAGGCACACATCCTGGAGCTCAAGAAGATGGCGATCGAGAGCGGCCTCGATGTTCCGTTCTACTTCGTCACCGGATGGGACGATGCGGTGGTGCCGCGCGGCGCCGTGATTCCCATCTACGGCGGCGGTTATCCGGACGCACCGTGGGATGGGTCGATCCACAAGCTGCCGCCCGCCGACGTGTATGCATTCCGCTTTCACAGCCGCGTGAATGCCAACGTAAATGCAGGCGGCGAGGAGGCGCACGGCGCGCCCAAGGATGCGCAGGATCAGGTGCCGTATCTGACGGCGGAGATCGGCGGCGGCATCGAGGACACGTATCATCGCCGGCCGGTGATTGGGCCCGACGATATTGGCGCCATGTTTCCCGTGATGCTGGGCTCAGGCGTGAATCTCTACGGCACGTACATGTTCCAGGGCGGCGAAAATCCGGATGGAAAACTATCCACGCTGCAGGAGTCGCAGAAGACCGGCTACCCCAACGATCTGCCCATCAAGTCCTACGACTTTCAGGCGCCGCTGGGCGAGTTCGGCCAGGAGCGGGAGTCGTTTCGCAAGCTCAAGGTCTTCGAGTATTTCGTAAGCGACTTTGGAGCCGAGCTGGCGCCGATGATGGTTCATGCGCCGGACGATGTGCCGGAAAACCCCAAAGATTTATCGGTGCCGCGCGCTGCCGTGCGGTCGAAGGGCGATGCGGGATTCATCTTCTTCAATAATTACGTGCGCAACTACGCAATGCCGGCGCGGCCGGCAGCGCAGTTTCTGATTCGCCTGCCCGATGCGGGAAACAGCGCAAGCCCCACGCTCGCGGTTCCGCGGCATCCGGTTGATATTCCTTCGGGCGCGTACTTCATCTGGCCGTTCAATCTGCGCGTGGGCGGCGTGACCATCCGCTACAGCACGGCGCAGCTGTTTACGCGCCTTGAAAACAGCGGGCAAACCACGCTCTTCTTCGAAGCGATTCCCGGAATTGCAGCCGAGTTTGCATTCGATGTAAAGAGCCTGGCCTCACTTCATGAGTCGAGCGGAGAGCAAACGAGGAGCGGCGGCGTGATGTATGTGAGCGGGATCAAGCCGGGCATCGATTCTTTCATCGATCTTGTCTCGCGCCAGGGCAAGGCCGTGCGGCTGGTGGTGCTCACCGCGGAGCAGGCGGAAGATGCGTGGAAGGTGCGGATGGGCGGGAGCGAACATCTGCTGATTTCGGCGCAGGATTTCTTTGCCGGCGCCGATCCGGCACACTCCCACATCTGGTTGCAGTCGTTGGGCTCGCCTGATTTTGAATTCACTCTCACACCCCCACTCGCCGCGACGCCCGATGCAAGCCTGCCTCTGAGCCGGACGGAGTCCACTGCGCGCATGGAGCGATTCACGGCAAAGGCAGCACCGCGCGACGTGAACTTCGACTTGAAGCAGATTCAAAATGCGGGCAATGCGCCGCCGGTAAAGCTTGGGCCTGCGCTGGGCTGGCGTCCGGCCGGCGTGGCGGAAGCGCCCGACGAAAACGAGCTGCCGGAAGCAGCGAAATGGTCCATCACCGTTCCGCCGGGTGCGATGGATGGACTGAGCGAGCTGTTTCTCGATGTCCACTACCAAGGAGACGTGGCGCGGCTGTATGA
>JBAUCP010000715.1:0-6098 GCA_049677625.1 Occallatibacter sp.
GTGTAGGGGATGCCGGGGCCGGGGTTCCACGCAATCAGGTTCACCTTGGCGGGAAGGTTGGCGCGGCGAACGAGGCGCGCGACCTCCTGCGCGTGCTCGGGGCGGTCGGTGACGCCGCCGAGCAGGACGTACTCGAAGGTGATGCGCTCGCGGGGGCGCAGCGGGATATGGCGCACGGCGTCGAGGATGGACTGAATGGGCCACTTGCGGTTGACGGGCATCACTTCGCCGCGGACTTCGTCATTGGGCGCGTTGAGGCTGATGGCCAGCTTGGGGCGCAGCTCCGGCGGCTCCTGCGCGAACTGCTCGATGCCGGGGACGATGCCGGAGGTGGAGACGGTCATGCGCCGCGGGCTCAGGCCCACCTCGCGCACCAGCAGGCGGACGGCGGCCATGAAGCTCACGTAATTGAGGAACGGTTCGCCCATGCCCATGAAGACCAGGTTGAGGCGGTCGCGGCCCACGTCGACGCCGTGGCGAGCCATGACGGCTACCACCTGCCCGGCGATCTCGCCCGCGGTGAGATTGCGCTGCAGGCCGAGCTTGGCGGTGAGGCAGAACTGGCAGTTGACGGCGCAACCGATCTGCGAGGAGACGCAGATGGTGGTGCGTGACCATGATTTACCTTCTGACCTGCCTTGTGATTTACCTTGCGTCTTACCTTGTCTTGCGGCGTCGGGTTCGTGTAAGACGAATGGGTTGGGGTCTTGCTTTCCCACCCTTTCGGCTGAAAGGCGCCGAAAGGATGGGGCATCCAGGTCTTTTGGCTGGTCTACATCGGATTCGTCGCCGGTTTCGCCGCCGTCGCCTTCGGGCATCCAGACCGTCTCGACGGTTTCCACTGCCGGCTGCTGATTCCTGTTTTGGCACTCGACTAGGTAGCGCTCGGTTCCGTCGGTCGAGCGGAAGACCTGCGCGATGCGCGGCCGGCCCACCTCCCATCCGGCCTCAGCGAGGCGCCGGCGCAGCGGCAGGGGCAGGGTAGAGATTGCGTCGATCTCCGTAATCTGTTGACGATAGATGGCTTCGGCGAGCTGTTGGCCGCGCCATGCCGGCTCGCCCAGTTCGGCAAGCAGCGCGGAGAGGCTTTCGGCATCCAATCCGAACAGAGGTTTGCGGCTTTCGTGCGCCGCGGATGGAGCGTCTAAACGGACGAGTTGGCCGGAATTGGCGGGCATGACTGGGCTCAGAATAGAGCATTTAGCCCGTCCGTGCAGACGCGCCGACCCTATCGTTTGCTTCCACGGCAAGGGGCGTAGCGCATTTCCACCCGAGGCAGAGTCCCGGCCGGCGTGCCGAATGGGCTGCATTGGCCTACAATCGAAGTCTGACCTGATGAGAATGAACACTGAGCGAAATCTTCGCCGCACTGTATTACCCAATGGCCTGATCGTCCTGACCGAGCGCATGGAGCACCTGCGCTCCGTGGCGATGGGCGTGTGGATCAAGTCCGGCTCACGCTGCGAGCCGGCGGAGACCAACGGAATCTCGCACTTTGTGGAGCACATGCTCTTCAAAGGCACGCGCTCCCGATCAGCGCAGCACATTGCGCGCGAGATGGACTCGATTGGCGGCAACCTCGACGCGTTTACCGGCAAGGAGACTATCTGCTTCAACGTGAAGTCGCTCGCAGACCACGTGCCGATCGCGCTCGACGTGCTCTCCGACCTGGTGCTCAACCCGGTCTTTGCCCCATCGGACATCGAGCGCGAGCGCGGCGTGATTCTCGAAGAGATCAAGATCGACGAGGACAATCCGGACGTGCTGGTCCACGAGCTGTTCACGCAGAGCTTCTGGAAGGGGCATCCGCTGGGCAAGCCGATCCTGGGAACAACGGAGACGGTGGCGCGGCTTGACCAGCAGCAACTGTTCGCCTATCACGGCGACCGGTTCCATGGCGGCAACATGGTGTTTTCAGCGGCCGGCAACCTGGACCACGACCAGTTCACCGAGGCCGTGGCCGGCAAGTTCTCCTCGCTGCCGGCGGGCCCGCCGCTCAACGAGCTCTCCGCGCCGGAGCCCAGCGCGCGGATTCTGCTGCGCAACAAGAAGTCGCTCGAACAAGTGCAGATTTGCCTGGGCGTACCGGCGCCTCCCATCACGGACGACAACCGCTACGCCACGCTGATCCTGAACACGGTGCTGGGCGGCGGGATGAGCTCGCGGCTCTTCCAGACCATCCGTGAAGAGCGGGGGATGGTTTACTCGATCTACTCCGACCTGAGCCCGTATCGCGACACCGGCACGCTGTGCGTGTTTGCGGGCACTTCGGCCGGCAAGGCGCTCGAGGTGGTGGAACTGGTGCTGGCCGAGTTCCGCAAGCTGAAGGAGACGCCGCTGAGCGACGAGGAGCTGACGCGCGCCAAGGACCAGCTCAAAGGAAATATTCTGATGGGCCTCGAGAGCTCGAACGCGCGCATGGCCAACCTGGCGCGCCAGGAGATGTACTTCCGGCAGTTCTTCAGCGTGGACGAGATCATTGCGCGGGTTGACGAGGTAACGGCGGCGCAGGTGCAGGCCATGGCGCAGCGGCTCTTCGATTCGAACAGCATCGCCGTAACGCTGCTGGGAAGGCTGCAGGGAATGAAGCTGAACCGCGAGATGCTTGTCTGTTGAGTGGTCAGTGAACAGTGTTCAGTTTTCAGTGCTCGGTGATCAGCTCTTGGAAGCCGAGTCGGAATTGGCAATGCCTCTCGGCTTACCACTGCTCAAACTGACCACTGATCACTGTTCACTGATCACTGTTTCTGAGCGTTCGCTTTGCCTGCGGCGTCTTAACGTTGTAGCATTTCCACGAACGGGTCTGAAGCCCTTAGGCCTGCTCCAATGAGGCGCTGGAAGTCCATGGACTGTAATATTTTTGGGGACTGCAAGATTTTTGGCCTGCGCCGCCGCGCGCACGGCCCCCGCAATGGAATGTTGGGCACGCCGAACGGCTTTACGCTGATGGAACTGCTGATCGTTATCGCCATCATTCTGATCCTGATGCTGATGGCGATTCCGACCATTGGTGTGATGAAGAAGCACGCCAACGATACATCGGCGATCAACTCGCTGCGGGCCATTACGCAGGCCGAGATCCAGTACGAATCGACGTATCCGGCGCAGGGCTACGCCTGCTCGCTGGCGTCGCTGGGCGGCGATCCCAACTCCGGTCCACCCACGCCTCAGGCCTCGCAGTTGATCCAGGGCGACTTGGCCTCGGGGTTCAAGTCGGGCTATGTCTTCGCTATTACGAACTGCACCAAGGTCACGGTCAACAACCAGGACCGCATAACGGGCTATACGCTGACCGCCGTTCCGCAGGCGGTGGGTAAGACAGGCGATCGCGGCTTCTGCACCGACCAGTTCGGCGGCTCGCCCAAGTACGACTCCACGGGCGGCACCAACTGCACGCAACTGCTGCAATGAGGGCCGGCTCGCTGGCGAGGCGCTGCTATGCGCTTGCGGCCGTGGCGCTGGTTTCCACTTGCCTCTACGCACAAAAGGTATCGCCTTCCGCGCAGGAGATGGCGCAGCGCGTCGACCGGCATTACGACAGCCTGCACTCGCTCAAGGCCGGATTTACCGAAAGCTATAACGGACTGGGTCTGACGCGCACCGAGAGCGGCACGCTGCTCTTGGAAAAGCCAGGCCGCATGCGCTGGGATTACAGCTCGCCGCCGGGCAAGGTGTTCCTGCTTGACGGCAAGTATGGGTGGTTCTACACGCCGGGCGATCCGCAGGTGCAGCGGATTCAGGCGAAGGAGCTGGACGATCTGCGCTCGCCGCTGCGCTTTCTGCTGGGCCACACCGATCTCGAAAAGGAGATGAGCAACCTGACGCTGGCTCCGGCGGCCAATGGCGAATTCGTGCTGAGCGGGCAGGCGAAGGGGCAGGAGAAGCGCATTACGCGGCTTGCGCTCACGGTAACCGCCGCAGGGACGATCACGGGCATCGAGATCGAAGAGGCCGACGGGGCGCTGACGCGCTTTACGTTCACCGGCGAGCAGCCGAATACGGCGGTTGCGCCGCAGACCTTCCGCTTTAAAGCGCCGGCGGGAGTGCCGGTGGTGGATGGGCTGCCGCCGGTGTAGGGCCGTGGCTCAATTTGAAGAATGCTTCCCCGGCGGGCTGGCGCGTTCAATTGTTTTGGACCACTCACATACGGGCTGAAGCCCTTACCCTTCAAAACCGATAGAAACTGAGCTATGGCGCGGCAACCGGCCGCTTGACCGACGGTGTTATAGTGGAGATGTACGGTAATCTTCCGTACATTCATGGAGGCGGGTTTATGGCAGTTGCCTTGCGGACGGAACGGACGGAGGCCCGGCTGCTTCCGGAGCAGAAGAAGCGCATAGAGCAGGCCGCCAGCCTGAAGGGGCTCTCGCTCTCGGATTTCATTGTTCAGCATGCGGATGAAGCAGCGATCAGGACGATTCAACTGCATACAAGCTGGGAACTGGAAAAGCGGGACCGCGACGTATTTGTTCAGGCGCTGCTCAACCCGCCCAGGCCGAGCACGCGCATGAAAGCAGCGGTCAAACGCTACAAGAAACGCATGGGCAGATCGTGACCGAGAAGGTTGCCGGACCTAAATACAGGATTGAACCGCTCGGGCCTAATCACGATCGAGCGGCCTTTCGCTGCGGTGTGCCTGAACTGGACGCTTATCTGCAGCAGCAGGCTGGGCAGGACCTGAAACGTAATCTCGCCGCTGTTTTTGTTCTTACGCCAGATGGCAAAATGGTGGCCGGTTTTTATACTCTTTCCGCCCATTCGATTCAGGCTGCCGAGTTGCCGGAAGATTTGAGAAAGAAGCTGCCGCGGTTTCCGCTTCCGGTTACGCTGCTTGGGCGCATGGCAGTTGCGCAATCCTTGCGTGGCTTGGGGTTGGGCGAGTTTCTGCTGCTCCATGCGCTGGAGCGGGCGTGGCTCGGCTCACGGCAGGTCGCGTCCTGGGCGGTGATTGTGGACGCCAAGGCAGGAGCGAGGGATTTCTATAGCAAGCATGATTTCATCCCGTTTCCGGCGCAGCCGCACAGGCTTTTTCTGCCGATGAAGACGATCGAGCAACTGTTTGTGTCGTGAATTCCGCGGGTTCCAGGAAATACAAAAGGCAGGCCCTCGGGCCTGCCTTTTGTATTTGGAAGCAGGCTCTACTTGCCGGGCTTGGCGGGCGCGCTTGCCGGGGCGGGCTTTACGCCTTCGAGTACGGAGTGCGTACCGCCGGCGCGCTGGTAGAGAACCACCAGGCTGATGGATGTGCACATGAAGATGATGGCCGACCAGGTGGTGAGCCGGGTGAGAATGTTGGCCGCGGCGCGCGGGCCGAAGGCAGTTTGCGAGCCCTGGCCGCCAAAGGCGCCTGCGAGGTCGGCAGAGCGGCCCTGCTGGATGAGGACTACGCCGATGAGGAAGAGGCACACCACTATGTGCACGAAGATGACGAACCAGAAGAGAATCTGCATTTCGTTAGCTGCTTTCTTACACGGCGTTTCCGGTGACGGGTGATGCGGGCCGGAAGGCCGGACGAGAAGATCTTTGGTGCGGAGGAGGGGACTTGAACCCCTATGCCTTTTGGGCGCCAGCACCTCAAGCTGGTGCGTCTGCCAATTTCGCCACCTCCGCACGAGGTGAACCTGTTAAGTATAGCAAAACGGGGTGATCGGAGGGACACAGCGGAGCTCGGATCACGGAGCAGAGACTGGGCTAAAACTTTGGACGGCTGACAAGTAGTCTGAGAGATCCAACTCCAAGAAATTGTTAGAACCTGCCGAGCCGTCACCAGACTCGTGCCTTCGCGCCCACGATCGGCGCCCAGCATGCTGCCATTGCGCAATACAACAGACTGGAACATAATGCGTTACACAGTGAACAGAAGAATATCTCACATGGCAGGAACCAGTGAAGACGAAAGCAACTGCTGCCTCTCCGGCGCCGAGAAATAAAACTCATCAAAGGGTGAGGCCACGTACGAAGAGGCGTCGACGTTTTTTTGTGTCTGTCCTCGGTGCGCTCACACTCCTCGTGACATTTATGGTCAGGGAAGCCCTACGAGAGCATCAGAAGGAAATTGCAGATGGAATTTCGACTGCAGAGTTGCTTTACCGTGTAGC
>JBAUCP010000716.1:0-3175 GCA_049677625.1 Occallatibacter sp.
TATACGCCAGCGGATGCTTGGGCTCGTAAAGCATGATGTCGTCCGCGCCAGGTACGGCCATCATGACGACGAGTCCGTACCCGTGATCCTGAACTTCGCCGCGGAACTCCGCTCCTTTGCCCTTCAGCTCAGCGATCGTGTGTGAGATGTCGTCGCACATCAGCGAGATCAGATGGTGCCGCGGCGACTCGTACGTCTTGCCATCGTAGACGCTGTGGGTCGGGTGCACGCCCATCTCACTCCGCCCGGTCTTGAAGATCAGCCAACCCGCGCCTCCGCCCAGCGCATCCTCGACGTAGGGCCAGCCGAGGACGTCGCGAAGGAATGCGCGCGTCGCGGGGGCATCGTCGGAATAAATCAGGGTGTGGATGCTGGTGATCATCAGACCGAGCCACTGAAATCTCCAGAATTGTACTATTTTCGGTCTATTGCCAATCAAAAAGCCGTTCATCGCACTGGAGATCGAAATTTGGATACTGCCCGCACCCAGGGCACTCTGGAACCTGGCCTCTACCTGGGGCGGCCGAAAAAGAGCACGTAACCGTCCGGATCCGTGATCTCGAAGCCGCGTAGACCGTCAGACGTATCTTTGAGGGGATTGCTGAACGAGGCGCCGCGCCCGGCGAATTCGGCAGCCAGAGCATCAGGATCAGGCGTGTAGCAATAGGCATCCCATCGCATCGCCGGATCGCGCTGAGAATTGGGCTGCGGCAGCGCATCGCCGGACTTGAGGAAAAGCATCGCTCCCTCGCGGCCGACGATCCCGAAAAATGGCTCAACATCCGGCTCCCTGAAACGGGTCTCGAAGCCAAGCCTCTCCCGATAGAACGTCATGCTCCGTTCAACGCCGCTTACGATGAAGAAAGGGCACATCGACTCGATCTTCGGCCGGGTCATAGGGCTCCTTATGAGTCCGCGTCACTCCCGTGGCGCGCGCAACAGCGCGACGATGGCAAAAAGCGCCACGCCAAAGCACATTCCTGACCCGGTCAGTTGCACCACATCCACCGTGCGCATCTGGGCAAAGCGCGGCTGACCCATCAGGTGAACCAGGCCGGCCAGGCCGACGATGAGCGGGACTGCGACCGCAGAAAGCAAAGACTTACGCCGGAACATGGGCCGATTATCGGTCGCATCGCCTCTCCTGTCCACGGAAAAACCGCGCCGCGCCGGCTCGCTATACTCATCCCATGCAGCCCGTCAGCATCCCGGTCAGTGTCGTCGTCACCGAATTGAACGAGGTCGAGGAGATTGAACGGGCGGTTTCCAGTCTGCTGGCGCAGGTCCCTCCGGCAGCCGAGGTCATCGTGGTCGACGGCGGCTCGACCGACGGCACCTGGGAGTGGCTCGATGAAGCCCAGCGCCGCAACCCGCGCCTCATTGCCATCCGCGACGAGACCTGCAGCCTCAAATTCTCGAAAGGCCCCGTCTCGCGCGGCCGCAACGTAGCCATCGCAGCCGCAAAATCCGCCATCGTAGCCTGCGCCGACGCTGGCTGCGCCTACGCGCCCGGCTGGCTCCAGAACCTGACCGCACCGCTCGTCTGCGGCACTGCCCAGTACGCGCTCGGCGGCTCCTGCCTCGACCCCTCCAGCCACACCGTGTGGGACGTGGCCTCCGCGCCCTTCTTCTCCGTCAAGCTCTCGCCCACCGAGCCCACCAAATCCTGCACCGCCCGCTCCATGGCCTTTACCAAATCTCTCTGGGAGCAGATCGGCGGCTTTCCCGAGCAGGTCCTGGTCGGCGAAGACACCCTCTTCGACCTCGAAGCCCGTCTCCGCACCACCCCTGCCTTCGTCTCCAATGCCAAGGCTCTCTATGGCCCGCGCAACAGCTTCCGCTCCGCCGCGCACCAGATGGCCCGCTACGCCATCAGCGACGGCCAGGCAGGCGTGCGCTGGGCGCGCCTGTTCCGCAACGCCGCCCGCTGCCTGCTTGAAGTCGCAGCCCTCCTCTGCCTCGTCTTGCCCGCCATTCCCCCGTCTGTCATTCCGTCGTCTGCCATTCCCTCGTTCTTTATTCCCATGTCCGTCATTCCCCTGCTCGCCGTCCTCGCCCTCGAATGCTGGTACGCCTTCCACCGCGACTGGCGCTTCCTGCCGCGCTTCGGCGCAAGAGCCATCCTCGCCCGCTTCGCCTTCTCGGTCGCCGTGCCGTGGATCGTAGCCGTGAACCAGATCCGCGGCCGCTTCAGCTCCCGCCCGCTCACCAACTGGCAAAACGCCGGCAACTAGCTTCCGAAAATCTCCCCTTCTTCTTCACCCCGCACACGCTCATTAGAGCCCGCCAACAAAATCCCTCACTCGATGCATCGCCCCGTGCAGAAAGATCAGGGCGGCCCCTATGGCCCGTCGCACGTGAACGCTACGCAACCACCCGGCACGAAGAAAAACCGCTCAGAAAGCCTCGCGGGCCACCTCACCGAGGTGGCCCTCTCGTATCAGCGCGCGCTTGAGCGCAATCCGAACCATCCCGAGGCGCTCATCGGCATGAGCCTTGTAGCGCTGGCCAGCCGCCAGACTGAGCCGGCCATGAAAATGGCCAAGGCCGGCGTAGCGGCTGCGCCCGGCATGGTTACGGCGTGGGTGGCGCTGGGCCAGGCGCTCAAGGCCGCCGGGCAAACTGCCGAGGCCGAGCAGGCGTACACGCAGGCCATCCGGCTCGACGGCACGGATGCGCTGGCGCACTTTGGTCTGGGCGAGCTCAGGCTTGCTCTCGAACGCCCCGAGGAAGCTCGACGCGAGTTCGAGCTGGCGCTGCGGCGCAATCCCGCGCTGGCTGGCGCGCATCTCGGCCTGGGCAACGCGCTGGCGCTCATGGAGCGCGACACGGAAGCGCTTGAGCACTACGAGCAGGCGCTGGCGCTGCGCCCGCGGCTGCCTGAGGCTGAGTTCGCCGCCGGCTTTGTCCTCGCGCGCCTCGGAAACACAAAGGAAGCCGAAACCCGCTATCGCCGCGCCCTGGCCGAGCGGCCCGACTTTGCTGCGGCGTGGATGAACCTGGGCAGCCTGCTCCGCGAGCAGGGCCGTGAGGCTTACGCCGAGGCCGCGTTGCGCCGCGCCCTCGAGCTGCGCCCCGATCTCGTCTCCGGCTGGATCAACCTGGCCGCGCTCGAACGCGACCGCAGCCGCCCAGAAGAAGCAGAAAAGCATCTGCGCAAGGCGCTCGAACTGAA
>JBAUCP010000717.1:0-6056 GCA_049677625.1 Occallatibacter sp.
CGCCTACCGCACGCCCTTCGCGCGCGACGCGGCCCGCATTCTGCATGCGCGGGCGTTCCGGCGCCTGGCGGGCAAGACGCAGGTGTTTACCCGCCTGCCCGGCGACCCGCTCAGCGACCACTTCCGCAGCCGGTTGACTCATACTCTTGAGGTAGCGCAGATCGCGCGCACGCTCGCCGCTGCCCTGGGACTGAACGTGGAGCTGGCCGAGGCGCTGGCGCTGGTGCACGACATCGGGCATCCGCCCTTTGGCCACGCGGGCGAAAAGGCTCTGGACCAGGCGCTCGCGGCGCACGGGTTGCGCTTCGACCACAATCTCCATGCGCTGCGCATTGTCACATGGTTTGAAGAGCGCTACCCGGCCTTTCGCGGCCTCAACCTGACGCTGGGCGTGCGCGAAGGAATCATCAAGCACTCGCGGGACTATGCGGCCGCTGAACACCCCGAGCTCGGCGAGTATTTTCTCAACGAGTTTCCGCCCCTTGAGGCGCAACTGATCGACCTGGCCGACGAGATTGCTTACCTTACGGCCGATCTCGATGATGGGCTCGACTCCGGCATTCTCACCGTGGAGCAGGTTCGCGAACACGTGCCGCTGTTTCGCGGTTTTCATGACGCGGCGCGGCGCGAGCATCCCGCGGCAGCGCCGCGGCTGGCCGTTTACGACGCGCTCCGGCGAATGCTGAACGGGTTCGTGTCGGATCTGCTGGCCGAGATGCGATGCCGAGTGAATGCTCTGGGCGCGACGACGCTCGACGAGATTCGCCGGGCCCCGGAGCGCGTAGCTGCCTTCAGCCGCGAGACGGAAGCCGCGCGCGCCGCGGCAAAGCAATTTCTCTACGACAATTTTTACAACTCGCAGGGGATGGAAGAGGTTCACGAGTATGGCGAGCGGGTTGTGAAGGAGCTGTTCGCCGCGCTGATGCAGGAGCCGGGGCTGATGCCCGAAGATCATCAGGCGCAGATTCCGGGTGAGGGGCTGGCGCGCACGGTTGCGGACTACATTGCGGGCATGACGGACAGCTATATCGTGCAGTTGTGGGAGCGGGTCAAAAAGGGTTGAGTTCTACCAGCCCTCTTGCCGAAAACGGCGTTCATCGAACGATCCTTTCTGGCATTGCCCGCCTTTACCGTTATTGTACGGATCCTTTAGGCCTTAGCCGCCGCAGGTCGAGCGCGCAGGCCACAGCATTTTGCGCGTTGAGCCGGAGATTGTCTGAGGCTGCCCAGAGCCACAGCCGCGTGATGCCGGTGCCGCGCGCGGGCTTCTCGGTGCGCAGGCGAACCAGCACGTCGCTTTGGCCGGTGGCGGCCAGGTTCGAGGGCGAGTCCGTGTCTTCCAGCACCAGGTCGACGTGCTCGCCGCTCAAGGCATCTTCAAGGATTGCTGTCTCCACCGGACGCTCGAGCTCGACGGCAATCGAAAAGGTGTGGCCGTGAAAGACCGGTGCGTGAATCACCTGCAGCGCCAGCGCGGTCCAGCGCCCGCCTCCGATGGCCTCGTAATGGCGGCGGATGCGTGCCTCGGCCGCGCCCAGGTTGATCGTGGCAGCCTCGCCCAGGCCGCCGAGCAGGTTGTAGGCCACCTGCGCGTCATAGACGGCGCGCGGCAGCCCCTGGAAGCTGAGCAGGCTCACCGTCTGCTGGTGCAGCTCGTCCATGGCGGCGCGGCCGAACTCGCTGGCCGGCTCAAGAACCGTGGCGGCAACGGACCGGAGCGGCACGGCCAGTTGCAGCCGGTCGATGAGCAGCCCCAGCGCCACGGCGGCGGGGTGGGCCGGCACCACGGCGGGGGTAAAGAGATCCACTGAGCCGGCATCGGCCCCGAACCACGGAGAGCGGATGAGCACTCCGGCCTCCTGGTCGAGCGCGCCGGAGAGATCGAAGACCGTGGAACCGGCGCGCAGGGCCTGGCGCCAGTGGCTGCGGGTGAGGTTTTCCGTGCCGCAGAAGAAGGTAAAGTCGGCGTGGTCGAAGGCGTCGGCCCCGATGGGCTGGATGAAGGTGACCTCGTCGCCCACCTGGTCAAGCTGGCCTCGCGCATCCTCCTCGTCGAGCAGCACAAAGTCGGCCGCGGCAAGCGGCGAGTCGGAGAGAACATCTTTGAGCTCTCGGCCCAGAAGAGTGGAGGCGCCGGCGATAGCGATCTTGTACACGGGAGTCCTTCTTATAAGCAGCAATTTGGCGCCCTGCGGCGCAGGGTTAGCAAGTTAGCAAATCAGCACGTGGGGGCGGCTAATCGGAGAAGCGCGGGCCAAGGTGTTCCGGCTCGGTGGAGGGGCCGGGCGCGGATTCGAGGCCGGGTCTTCGCCGGCGTCGGCGCGACCACCCGTAGGCAGCGCGCGCCCAGATGCCGGAAAACATGTATGCCAGCGCGGCCAGAAAGAGCATCACGTTGGAGAAGCGCAGCACGATGTAAAGCACCACCGCCACCAGGGCCAGCAACTGGAAAGGATGCCGGCGCGAGAAGTTGATCTCCTTGGCGGACCAGAAGCGCCACGTGCTGACCATGAGAAAGCCGGACAGACCCACCAGGATGAGCCACGCTATGGCAACCCACCAGGCCTCCACAGGGTAAGCGTTGAAGAAGTGGACCGTGGCGGCCAGCAGGCCGGCCGCCGCGGGGATGGGCATGCCGACGAAATACTTGCGGCCGGGACGGCCCGGATTGCGCGGCTGCGGATCGTGGCTGATGTTGAAGCGGGCCAGGCGCGACGCCCCACAGAGCAAAAACATGAAGCAGATGAAAGCACCAGCCTGGGTAAGGTGTTGCCGCAACTGCGGATTGACCGAATCGGGAAGGAAGTGGAATCCCCACACGTAGGCCAGCAGGCTGGGCGCTACGCCGAAGGTGATCACGTCGGCCAGCGAATCGAGCTCGCGGCCAAAGTCGCTGCAGGTGTTGGTCATGCGTGCGATGCGGCCGTCGAGCGCGTCAAACGGGATGGCGAACAGGATGGCGATGGCTGCCCAGTCCAGATGCGACTGCGCATTCGACGAAATGGCGGCAATGGTCTGGGTGACGGAGAAGTAGCCGGCGCCGATGTTGCCCGCGGTGAACAGGGAGGGCAGCAGGTACATGCCGCGGCGCAGGCGTGCCTGGTTTCTGGCTCGGGCCTGGACCTGATCCTCGTAGTTCACGCGCGGTCTCCTTGCCGCATGGCGGCCAGCACGCTCGCGCCGCCTTTCACCCGCTGCCCCACCTTCACGCGCAGCTCCGCGGCAGCGGGCAAAATAACATCGACGCGCGAGCCGAACTTGATGAGGCCCACGCGCTGGCCGCGCGCAACGGCCTGGCCCTCGCCGAAGTTGAAGACGATGCGCCGCGCCAGCAGGCCGGCGATTTGCTTGAAGATAATCTCAATGCCCTCGTCGGGTCCCTGGCCGCGCACGGTGACCACGTTCTGCTCGTTGCGCTCGGCGGATTCGGGATTCATGGCGTTGAGGTATTTGCCGGTCTGGTAGCGCACCTGCTCCACGATGCCGCCAATGGGCGCGCGATTGACGTGCACGTCAAAGACGCTCAAAAAGATGCTGATGCGCTGGCGCGGACCCTCGGGTGTGGAGATCGAAGTTGTCTCGGTAACGAGACCGTCGCCGGGCGACACGATAAGGCCGGCTCCAGAGGGAATGATGCGATGAGGGTCGCGAAAGAACCAAAGAAAGAAACCGGCGAGGAGTACGGGAATCACTCCCCAGACCCAGCCTTTCGTAAGCCAGACCAGAGATCCAGCAACAGCCAGCAGACTCAAACCGTAGATGTAACCGTCACGAACCATTGTCCCCAACGATTATACGGTTATCTGTGTCTGAAGAGGCCGGCACAAACGCACACTGCCCATTTCAATGAACCCTGGGCCCATCGCTCAAACAAATTGCTTCTGAAAAAGCCCTAGGCTATGGCCGGCATCCGGCGCTCAAGCGCATAGATCAGGTCTTTGGCGTGCAGTTTGAGTTTCTTCAAACGCACTTCTTCCAACTGCTCGTCCGTGTTGAGATAGGGCTTTTGAAGCAACTCTTCCAACCGCTGAGCGTAGCGATGATGTTCGGCGTGCAGGCGACCGATTTCTTCGCTCAGCGTGGCATCCTTTACTTCATCCATCAAGCACCTCCGGTTGCGGCGTTCCCTTGCCTACTGACGAACTGGCAGCGCCGCATGTTGCAGAACATTAACGTATAGCTCCAATGCGTGGCGTTCGGCAAGTGGGAAATCGCCAAAAGTAACCCCGGCCTGTGAAAATCGGGAACGGAATGGGAGTAGCGTGGTCGGGATCGCCGGAATGGGCAGAGAGCGCGCAGAGGAGCGGCGGTCTGACGGGTTCGGCTTACCCGAGGTTCAGGCCCATCAGTACCGCATCTTCTTCAGGATCAGCATAGTAGAGTGGGCGGAGGCCGGTTTTGACGAAGCCCGACCTGCGGTAAAAGGCCAGCGCGTGAGCGTTCAAGGCGCGCACCTCGAGCTGGAGTTCACAGACTCCGGCCGGCCGCAATTTGCCCACCAGCGCGGCAAGCAAATGAGCGCCGATTCCCTGACGCTGGTGCTCGGCGGTGACCACGATGGTCTCAAGCTCGGCCTGGGGCGGCAGGAGGCTGGCGACGGCAAATCCGGCCAGAGCGCCGCGATCCTCTGCAACCAGGGCAATGCGCGGCGGCGCAGCGTCCGAGTCGAGGGCGCGGAGATAGGCGGTTTGCGGCCATTGCGGCGCGCCGCTGACGCGCTGGGCGAGCTCGACAATCCGATCGATATCCGCGGCGGCCATGCGGCGGATCGGAATGTCGGCTAATGGCTGGCTCATGCGCCCTGCTGCCTTGCCACGGCGGCTTCACCGAAGATTTCGGCGTCGGAGCGGCGCAGGTAGTGGCCATCGAGGAGCGCGAGATCGACGGAGACGCCGGCAACCAGGCGGGACTCGCCGAGCCGCAGGGCGTCGGCCGCATTGGGGGGCGGCCCCTGGACCAACTGCGTAGCGGGCCAGGCAAGCGCGAGCATCTCCGCGGCGCGGTCATCGCAAACGGCGACCCGAAGCGGCGGCGGTTGGACTGCTGCCAGCTCAGCCGGGCCGGCAAGCAGTTCCGCGGGGTCGTTACCGGTACGCTCCAGACGCAGAAATAGCTCGCCGCGGTGCGCGTCGAGTGCGGCTGACGGAACGCCGGCCTTGCGGGAGAGAACCAGCAGCCGGGAAAGCGCGACGACCGGAATCTCATGCGCGCCGGCCAGTCCCGCCTCTGCCAGCCCTTTGACGGCACTCAAACCCACGCGCACGCCGGTAAAGCTGCCCGGACCGTTGACGGCGACGATGCCGCCCAGCTCGCGGAGCCCGGCTCCGGCGGAAGCGAGCAGTTCCCGGACGGCGGTGACGAGCGTGGCCGAGTAGGTGCGGCCCTCGAGCTCGACCTGGCCGAGAATTTCGAGGTCGCGCCCGGCCAGCCGCCCAAGCGCCACCGAGCCAGAAGGACCGCAGGTGTCGATGGCCAGCAAAAGCGAACCACACTGGTAATGCAATTCCAGACTCACTCGGCTGGTGCCTATTACCTTTTTCCACGCCGGTGCTGGCGCACTAGCTCGGTGAGGGACATGTCGGCTTCGTCGCGCACGGTGGAGAGCTTGGCGTCGCTGCGCCAGTCACTGAGAAAATCCTCTCCGTATTCCTTCCGAAGAGTGCGGACCAGCGTGTCTCCGCGCTTCTCCTCAATCCGCCCGTCCCTGTCGCGATGACGACTGTCCAAACCCGTTGCCATCTTGCCCCCCCTTTCCCCTAGAAAACTCGTCCAGCCATTGTTTGCGTTGCGACTCGTGCCTACTGCGCTAAGCTTCGGCCGTTTCCTTTCTAGCGATGACATCCACTTTTCTGATCCGTAAATACCGACGAGCAAGCCCGATACGGAATGCGCGACATCCAGCACGGGCCAGTACAGGCCGGTTCCGCGGCCCAGCAATTCGATCTTTTGAACGGTGGCAGGCTCCGCATCTGCCAGGCCTTGTAGCAAGCTGCGTGGAATCGTCAAGCTAACGCCGTTGTCCAGATTGAGGGTGAATCTATCGGTGCGATCAGAAT
>JBAUCP010000718.1:0-15113 GCA_049677625.1 Occallatibacter sp.
GCCGGGAATCGATTGCGAGGCATCGCCGCCCTGCGGCGGCATGGCGCCAGAAGCAGTAGGTCCAGCGGGTCCGCCGGCCGGCTGCGCGCTCGGCGGCGGGGCCTGCATGGCCTGCAACTGCGCCTGCAGATCCTGCACGGTTTTGTCGAGCTTGGTGATGCGCGACTTGAGCTCGTCGACCGAGTCATTGAGTGACTGAATCTGCCCGGAGGTCGAGTCGAGCTTGCCGTTGACCGCGTCGTTCTGCGTGTTCAGCTTCTGCTGCAAGGCGGTCACGGCCGCCGTCATCTGGTTGGCTTCGTCCGCCGTCTGCTGCGAGAGGTTCTGCAGCACGCCGAAGCGGGAGTCCATGGTGGACTGCAGCCGCTGCACCATGTCCAGCAGTTGCTGCACCTGGGTTTGCAGCTCGACGATCTCCTTGGAGACCGCGTGCGCCCGCACGCCGGAGGGAAGGAGAATCAGCGCAAAAGCTGCCGCCGCGAGAAGACGATTGCGAACTGTGCGTGGAATCTGCATGCTTCACCCATGATAACAATCTGACAACAAGCGCGGCAGCACGCAAAAGATCGCGGCTGCCGCGGTTGCCGGAGGGATAATCCAACTGCCGGGCCATGGATGCGTGGTCCGTTGCCAGTTGGCGTTAGAGCAGTTCTCCCCTACTGGTCCATCGAGAAACCGGCGCGCCGGTTCAACTGCCAGCACTGCTCGTTGGACTCGGTGCAGAACGGTTTCTCCTTACCGTAGCTCACCACCCGGATGCGATTGGCCGCAACGCCGGCGGTGACCAGAGCGTTCTTGGCCGCATCGGCGCGGTTCTGGCCCAGCGCCAGGTTGTACTCGTCGGAGCCGCGTTCGTCGCAGTAGCCGCCGAGGACGACCTTGACGTTGGTGTGGCTCGCCAGGTAGCTCGCATCCTTGGCCAGCGTAGCCTGCGCGTCGCTGCGGATGTCATAGGTGTCGTAGTCGAAGAAGATGTCCTGCACGTTGGCCTTGAACTCCTCTTCGGCGCTCATGCTGCTGGTGGGCACCTCGACCGCGGGCGGCGCATTCACCGTCACGCGCGCTGAGGCGTCAGCCGTTCCGCCCTCGCCGCGCGCCACCAGGTGATAGGTGGTGGACTCGGTCGGGGTCACTGTCTTTACGCCCGTGGTGGGAACATCGCCGATGCCGTCGATCGAAACCGAGTTGGCGTCTGTGGTGCGCCAGGAGAGTTGCACCTGGTCGCCGGCCGAGATCACGGTGGGCGTAGCCGTCAACTGCGCCGTGGGAGCGGCTGCGCTCGCCGGCGGGGCCGTCTCAGGGGATGCGGGTGCAGGCTGTTTCTTATGGCAACCAGAAACAGCGATCAAGGCAAACAGCAAAGCAACCGGAGCAAAGATGCGGTCACGTAATTTCAAGGGATTACTCCTTCCGTAAGTTCTTGAAAGTCTTCTGAACGGTCAGACATTGCGTAACCGTGTGTTTCGCCGCCGTTCTTTGGCCGTGCTTCGTTGCGCCTCCATGCAAGCCAATCTCATCGAACGGCAGACTCGAACGCAGCGGCTCGGGCCCATATCCTTTCAGAAGACGGTGTCGTTGAAATCCGGCTGCGCGCCAGCGGCGATCGCGGCTGTGCAACCGGCATACTTATCGGCCGGCGCCGTTCGGCTCACTGAGCCGGACGACACTGGCGCCGTGAAAATGATAGAACATCGATCCGGGATGCACGGCCGCGCGCATCCTTCATTTGCCAAGGCAGGAATCACTTCCAGCTCCAGTTCGGCATGGAGTTGTTGCCCGTGAAGGTGAGCTGGCGCTGTTGTGTTCCGTCGGCCAGCATGGTCCAGATCTGCGTGCGCCCGTTGATGGCGCGCTGGAATACGATGTGCCGCCCGTCCGGCGACCACCAGGGGCAGTCGTTGTTGCCTGACTCGTGCGTGATCTGCAGCCAATTCTTGCTGGCGATCTCCATCACATAAATGTCCTGGCCTCCGGGGTCGCCGGGCCCGTATTTGCGGTTCCAACTGAAGGTCAGCAGGCCTCCGCTGGGCGACCACGACGGCGAGACGGCATAACCGCTGTCGGTCAGGCGCTGGACGTTGGCGCCGTCCTGATCCATGACGTAAATCTGCGGCTCGCCCGTGCGCCCGCCGGTAAACGCCAACTGCATGTTGGTCTTGGGGTTCCACGACGGAGAGACATTCGGCCCCTTGAGCGAGGTGATTCTGTGCGCGTCGCCGCCGCTCTGGTCGCCGATCCAGATCTCGGAGTCGCCCGACCGCGAGGACGAGAAGGCGACCTTGGAACCGTCAGACGACCACGCGGGCGTGATGTTGCTGCCGCCGGCCGTGCCGGCCATAAAGCTCACCGCACGGTTCAGGTCGAACGAATACATGCGGATAGCCCACCCATCCCGGCCCATTGAGGCGAATGCAAGGTGCGAGTTGTCCGGTGAGATGCGCGGCGAAAGTGAGATGGCACCCAGGTGCGTAACGGCGTGTTGATTTTGTCCGTCGTAATCCATCTCCCAGATCTCTTTTGATCCGGTGCGCGTGCTCACGAAGTAGATCTTGGTCTCGGCAATCCCGTCGATGCCGCCGCCCAGCCGGGAGATGATGGCGTCGGCAAAGCGGTGCGCGATGGTCCGCGCCATATCCTGGCTGGCGGTCTCGTTATACTGCTGCGCCAGCACCTGCGGGTTGGTGGCGTTGCTGGTGTCGTCGAGCCATCCGTAAACCACCAGCCGCCCGTTGCTCACCGAGAACGCGCCAAAGGCCACCATGGCCGCGTTGGCCGGGTCGGCGGACCACTGCGCCAGCACGATCTCCTGTGGCGAGCCGGGCGTGGCCTGCGGCGCCAGGCTCTTTGAAACCATCTGGAAGATGCCGGCGCTGTTCAGGTCGTTGAGGAGGGTGGAGTCGAAGATGGCCTTGAGCGGAGTGGTCTGAGGATCGGCTCCGACCGGCTTGAAGTCCGCGGCCGCGAGCCGGAGGGTGCTTCCAGTGCTGGTTTGAATGTGGACCCAGTCCTGAGCTTGGAGCGCCGGACTGAGAAAAAACGCCAGCGGGAGCAAAACAACAGGCAAAAAACGGAGTCTTGCCTTCATGCGATCAGCAGTCCTTCCTGCTATGCAACAAATCGTGGTGTGAATCTGTTCCAACTTCTTTCTGCATGACGCCCAAGCCGGCAAAGTGTTAGCCCGCAACACCAGCGCAGGCATCAATACACACAATCATAAGTGACGTCGAGCCATTGATCGCTCGAACCCGATGGCAGCGCGCCAAATGTGTCAACCCGCTCGGTCGCCGACAGGCACGAGCGGTCGAGCGTCGGGCTGCCGCTCGAGGTGTTGATTCTGAAGTCCGACGGCGCACCCGCGCGGCTGATGCGAAAGTAAATCTCGGCCGTAGCCCCTTTGGGCGTCCGCGGATCCACCTCGCCTCGAAACCAGCTCTGCGCCACCTTGCGCTTGATGATCTCCACGTACCAGGGGAAGCGGCTGCCGAAGTCGCCGTTGGTCACAGTGACCGGCTGATTCGACGGGGTGGTCGGCTGCATGCTGCGCGGAATCGAAGTGCCCGTCTGCTCTCCATACCGGGCCAGGTTCTGCTCGACCTGCGGAGGCTGGTGCAACTGGGTCTTCGGCGTATTTTTTTCTTTTGGTTTCACCTGTTTTCCCAGGATTGGAATCGCCGTCTGATCTATTTGATGCTGTTCTTTGGGCGCGGGTGGCGCGGGAGCCTGGCTTGGCGTCTCAGTAGACAAGACGTTTTTGTTCAACGGCTGGTCACTGGGCAGCGGGATGGCGGCGCTGACCAGGTTCGCCTGCATCGACTCGCCGGCGCCCTGACTTCCCCACAGGTTGTGCCGAAACAGTCCGCTCAGCGCTCCGTAGAACACCAGTGCGGCCAGCAGGATGCCGTGCAGTGCGAACGCGCCCGCGGCCGGGCCGGCGATCGGCTCCGGCGTGAGCTCGCGCTCCAACTGCTCGCTACCCTCCAGTATGTTGCTCACAGGCCCTACTCCCCGCCGTTGCCCGCGATCCCCTTGGTATCCAGCGGCTGGGTCACGATGGAAACATTCGTGATGCCCGCCTGCTTCACCGCATCCATCACCGAGGCGAAGGCCCCGAACGGCACGCGCTCGTCGCTGCGCAGATAGATCGCCTGGTGCGCCGGGTCGCCGCCGCCCTGGTGCAGCTTGGCGGAGAGATCGTGAATGTTAATGGGCTGATCGTTCAGAAAAATCTGCTGGTCGCGGTCAATGGTCACCACCATGCGCTGCTCGGTGATCTGCCTGACGGTGCGCGTCTTGGGGACGTTGACCTCAATGCCCGACTGCAGCACCGGCTCGGTGATCATGAAGATCACCAGCAGCACCAGCACCACATCCACCAGCGGCGTGATGTTGATCTCGGCGAGCGACGAGCGCGTCTGGCCGCTATTCGTAGTGAAGGCCATCTTACGCCTCCCGCGGATAGTCCCCGGGGCGCTGCGCCCGCGCGGGTATCTCTTCGAGCGAGTTCAGCAGCTCGCGGCAAAAGTCGTCAATGGCTGAAGCGAAGACGCGGATGCGCGCGGTGAACTGGTTGTAAGCCACTACGGCGGGCACGGCGACAAACAGGCCGGCGGCGGTGGTGATGAGCGCCTCGGCCATGCCCGGCGCGACGGCCCGCAGCGTGGCCGAACCGGCCATTCCCAGGCCGTGGAACGCGTTCACCACGCCCATCACCGTGCCGAAGAGCCCTACGAAGGGGCTGGTGGACGCAATGGTGGCCAGCCAGGTGAGCCGGCGCTCCAGACTGGTGACGGCTTCACTGGCCGCGGTCTGCGCAGAGCGCTCCAGCGGCGTGATGTTGCTCGGAGGCCCGGAGCCGCCGGTCTGGCGCTTGTAAGTCTCGTAAACATCCTCAAAGACCTGCGCCAGGGGGCTGGCCGCGCAGTCGGCTGTGAGCGCCGCAATCTCCTGCAGCCGCGATGCCTTGCGGAAGGCGCGGATAAACCGCCGGCTGTCCTGGGTAGCTTTGCGGAAGGTTCCCATCTTGCCCAGGATCACCGTCCACGAGTAGAGGCTGGCGATGAGCAACAGTAGCAGTACGCCTATTGCGATCGGGCCGATGTTGCCGATCATTCCAGCCAGGTCGCTGAAACCCAGCGCGCCCGACGGCGCTGCGGGGGGTGCGCCGCTGTCCGTTTGCAAAATCAAAGCAAAGGCAACAGTAAGAATCGCAGATCACCTCAGTTCCACGGTATCAGACGCCGTGCGCCTGCCCAAGTTATCGATTGGGTGCCCCCGTGGCCTTCTCCGTCCGTTCGCTCGCCCGCCGGCCGAGCCATTCATGCTATGCTGCGCTCGGATTCCTCGCGTTTCCCGCATCCGACAATGCCCCACAACGTTGGATGCGCGGAAACCAAATAAACACTCTCCGTGCCCATCCTTTCGCCTTTTTTCCGGCGAAAGGGCGTGAAGCCGCAGCTCACCCCTGGGTGCCCCACCTTCGGCGCGTCGTTTTTATTGCGCCTAAGGTGGGAAACCTCGAACCTCCACCGGCCGTCTCACCAGGCCGCAAACCAAATCCGGATCCACCATGCTTGTCGAGCTGCGCGCCGAAAATTACGCCGTCATCGATCACGCCATCGCCTCCTTCGGCCCTGGGCTCAACCTGCTCACTGGCGAAACCGGGGCGGGGAAGTCGATCCTCGTGGATGCGCTGGCGCTTCTGATGGGCGGCAAATCGTCGGCCGATGTGGTGCGCCACGGCGCGGAGAAGGCCGTCGTCTCCTGCGTCTTCGAGTCCACGGCGGGCGCCGAGACCATTCTCGAAGAAAACGGCATTGATTCCGAGGGCAGCGAGATTATTTTGCGCCGCGAGGTGCTGGCCTCCGGCAAGGGCCGCGTCTTCGTGAACAACCAGCCGGCCACGGTGGCCGTGCTCAAGCAGCTTGCTCCGGAGCTGGCGCTGGTGCACGCGCAGACTGAGACGCTCACCAGCTTTGACCAGGCGCAGCAGCGCATTCTTCTCGACCGCTTCGGCTCCATCTCGACGGACGCCGTGGAAGAAGCGCACGCCCGCTGGCGCGCCGCCGCCGACAAGCTCAACGACCTGCTGCAAGGCGAGCAGGACCGGCTGCGGATGGTGGACCTGTGGAGCTATCAGCGCAAGGAGATTGAGGCAGCACGGCTCGAAGCCGGCGAAGACGAAGCCCTCGAAACCGAGAAGCGCGTGCTGGCGAATGCCGAGAAGCTCTATGCCGCTGCGATGAGCGCATTCGAGCAGCTTTACGAGGGCAGCGCGTCGGCTGAATCGTCGCTGCGCGCAGCGCTGCGCAATGTGGAAGAACTGGCCCGCTACGACGCCCGGTTCACTGACGCCGTTCAGCAGCTTGCCTCAGCACGCGCCACGGTTGGCGATGTGAGCGCCACGCTGCGCGACTACGCCGAAGGCATCAACGCATCGCCCGAGCGGCTGGCCGAGATTGAAGACCGGCTGGCGCTGCTCGACCGGCTCAAGCGCAAATACGGCAAGACAGTGGCCGAGGTGATCGCATTCGGCGAAGACGTCGCGGGCAAGCTGTCTGAAGTGGAAGATCGCGACGAGATTCTCAAAACGCTGCGCGCCGATCTCGAGCACGCCGCAGGCGCATATCGCAAGTGCGCCGCCGCGCTCACCGCCGAGCGCAAAGCCGCCGCGGCGCGGCTCGCCAAGCTTGCCGAATCGCAGATCAACTCGCTGGCCATGAAGGTCCACTTTGAAGTCGCCGTCCAACCAGCCGGCGTTTCCGATGCTGATTCGGGAAAAACCAGCCTTGTGTCAGGGCACGACTTCAGTCGTGCCGAAAGCGGCGCAAAAAATGATCGGGCTTTAGCCTCTGAGGAAACCCCCTCTGAGCACTCCCATTGGACCGCCGCCGGCTGGGACGAAGTGGAATACCGCATTGCCACCAACGCCGGCGAGCCGCTGAAGCCGTTGGCCGAGATCGCCTCAGGCGGCGAGATGAGCCGCGTAATGCTGGCGCTCAAAGTCGCCGTCGAAGAGAACTCATCCAAGACCAGAAAAAAACCTACTCCAAGGACACTGGTCTTCGACGAGATCGACATCGGCATCGGCGGACGCGCGGCTGAAGCCGTGGGCCACAAACTCAAAGCCCTCGCGCGCGGCCAGCAGGTGCTGTGCGTGACGCATCTTCCGCAGATCGCGGCCTTTGCCGATCAGCATCTCGCCGTGGAGAAGCGCGAAGATCATGGCCGCACCAAGACCCAGATCCGCACCCTCGACGACCGCGCCCGCAACCACGAAGTGGCGCGCATGTTGAGCGGCGCGAAGGTGACCGACACCAGCCTGCAACATGCCGCGCAGATGATCGCTGCGAGCAGGTGATTCCTGGAATGGAGTTCGGCCCTGGGGAAGTTTGCGTAGTCAGTTGGCGCCGCGGTACTGGAACTCTTTCAGCTTTCCCTCATGATCGAAGACAAGGCTGTACTCGGAGCCTTCGAATGAGTAGGTGCTGTTCTTCGGGTCTCCACCGCCCATTTTCTGGCTCCACCCATCGTCAGTGAACACGTAGTGCAGCTCCCCACCCCCGATTTGCTCAACCTCTCGCATCTCCGGCGAAGCCGCCGTATTTGCCAGGGACTTGACGCTTGGATTGATCGGGCCGATCGTAGCTTCAACCTCGGCGACCGTCATTCCCACTCTCAAGTTTTGAAAGTTGGCGCGCCGAAGCGCGCGAGCTGCACGCTCTTGCTTTCTGTCGCTCAGGATTCCATCCGCCTTGGCCCGAATGGCTTGATCGTTACTCTGATCCGCAGAGATCTCGGCAAGTACAGAATCCGGCAGTGGAGGGAGCGAGGCCACGCACTCTGGAATCTTTTTGCAGCCCTCCAGTTCCTTTTCCAGCTTGGAGCAGGAATCCCCGCCCTTGTTTGCGCACTTCAGTGACAGGCTTGAAAGGTTGGCCGCGCTTGCCGCCGAAACTCCCAGCGAAATAAAGATCGCCGTGCACAACCCGATCCTCTTCGGGAAAGTCACTGGTTTCACGATTCCTTTGATGTGCAGGTACAGTCCGCAATGTTATGCGATGAGACTTCCCGCGTCAAAGCGATTCATGCGAAGGCGGCGGGTGCTCAAGTCTCGCTTTTAGGACAATGCTGTCATTTGATTGAGCTTCTTCGCATCCTGTTGCTGACATCCGCGTCCTTAAGGCGGTCTTAAGGAAGCGCGCGGTACATTTGCCTTGCCTGCAATGCGGCACAGGGGCCCTTATGGAATCAGGATTGGTTAAGCTTTTGGCGGCCGCGGGAATACTCTCACTTTGCTGCCTGTTCCCGAGCCCGCTGCGTGCTCAGGCCGCGGCGTCACAGCCGCAACAGCCTGCCTCGCAGCAGCCTTCGCAGCAAGCTCCCGCGGAAGTGCCTAACGCACCCGCTCCCGCGCAGCCCGCCTCAACCGCGCCGCAATCTCCTTCGCTCTCCGATCTCGGTTTTACGCCGCAGCAGACCCAACCCGACCCTAAGCTGCAGGCCATGCTCAATAAGCGCACCGAGATGCTGAAGATTCATCAGCGACTTGGGCTCATCACGGTTGCGCCCCTGGTTGCCGACCTCATCACCGGTCCCATGGCGAAGGCCAAAGGGCGCAATGGGCAGACCATCACCGAGCCCTCGCAGACCAATCTCGATCTGCACGCCGCGCTGGGCAGCACGACCGCGGCGCTCTACTTCACCACCGCCTACTTCGCCATTCGCGCGCCGCGCGTGCCGGGAACCCGCAAGCACGGCGCGATTCGCGTGCATGAGGCGCTGGCCTTCGTTCATGGCCCCGGCATGATTCTCACGCCCATCCTCGGCGCGATGGCATTTTCACAGGAACAGAACGGCGAAAAGGTGCACGGCATTGCGTCGGCGCACGGAACGGTCGCCTATGCAACAGCGATTGCCTACGGCGCTTCGATCGTCGCCGTCTCCTGGCCCATCCATTTGAAGTTCTGGGAGAAATGATGATCCGGAAAATCCTGTTTGCGTTTCTGCTGGTCCCGCTCGCGCTGACAGCGCCCGCATTGATCGCACAGGCTGACTCGCAATGGGCAGCCGATCAATCCACGCTTACCTATCACATGTCGCATCCCATGCACGAGGTCGACGGCGCCAGCCACGCGGCCAGAGGCAAGGGCGTGTGCCACGCCGGCCAGTGCGACTTTCTTATCGCCGTTCCCGTCAAGTCCTTCGATTCCGGCGACACCAACCGCGACCTGCACATGATCGAGGCCACACGCGGAGCGCAGTTTCCGATGATCGTAGTGCGCGTCCATTTTCCGCAAACTCAAACCGCATCTTCAACCATCGACGCCGATCTCGAAGTGCAGTTCGCCGGCCAGACCGCTCATTATTCTCAGGTGCCCTTCGAGCGAACCGCACAGGGCAGTGAGGTGCGCATTGCGGGAACCATCCCGCTGACCTGCTCGGATTTCAAAATCGACCGCCCTTCGTTTCTCACCGTGCCCATCAAGAACGAGATCCCGGTGAAGGTGGATATGACATGGCATGCGCAGTAGACCTCGGCAACGCATTGCCGCCGAAATAATAGCGTGCCAAGCGAGCCGGTTGTGGGTAAGATAGTCGCCAACGGGCCCACCTCCAGAAAAATTCAAAGGAGACCGTTGCGATGTGCTTTGTGTCCCGTTTTTCCCCAGCGATCGCTGCATTGGCCTGCATGGCCGCATCCCAGTTTGTTTACGCGCAACAGGAGTTTCCTCCGCCGCAGGGCAAGGGCCGCGTGGTGGTTGTGGCCTCCGGCCTGTCCGGGCCGGAGCACTACGCCACCGTATCGCGCGAGATTGCCCAACTCGGGTACGACGTGGTGGAGTTCGACGGCAGCGCCATGGAGCACACCCACGGCGAGGCCGTGAGATCCGCGATCTTGCAGGCCCAGCAGATGCCGCATGCGCTGCCGGGCAAAGTGGCCGTGGTCGGTTTTTCAGCCGGCGGCGGCGAGTCGCTCTACTACGCTTCGCAGTGGCCTGATCTGGTGGCCGGCATCGTGGTCTGGTATCCCGCCACCACGTTCATCCGTGACGTTCCAGGCTTCGTCTCGCGGCTCAAAGTCCCGGTGCTCATGTTCGCCGGCGAAAAAGACACTTACCGCAACTGCTGCCTGGTGGAGACAGCGCACAACATCGCCGCCGCAGCCACAGCGGCCGGCCAGCCCTTCGAACTCGTCACCTATCCCAAGACCGATCACGACTTCGTGAAGGACGGCGCGCACTACAACGCCGAATCCTACGCGGACGCGTTTCAGCGCACCGCAGCCGAACTCAAGAAATATTTACCCGATTAATCCGGTTCTTACACACTCCGAGCGGCAGTTCTTACCACACGCAACGCCGCGCCGCAATCGTTGCGCGCAGGCCTTCGCACTGCGGCATCCTTTCCATACCGGCTTACATCTGAACCCAAAGTATCCGGAACCGCCTCGGCAGATTTCGGATCGAACCATTGCAGGTTCAGTTGTCCTTGGATGGATGTGAAGGAGGGTTCATGAAGTTTTTCAGGTACTTTGCATTTGCGGCGGCAGCCTTTATTAGTCTTGCCGCTTCTGCTCCGCAGGCGCGGGCCCAGGTCAGCGTCAGTATCGGCGTGGAGCCGGTGTGCCCCTACGGCTATTTCGATTACGCGCCGTACACATGCGCTCCCTATGGCTACTATGGGCCGGAGTGGTTCTCCGGCGGCGTGTTTATCGGTGCAGGTCCGTGGTTCCACGGCCCGGCTCACTTCAACGGCCATGTGAATAACCACTTCGATCCGAATCACGGATATAAAGGCGCGCTGCCCGGCCGCGGCGAGCATCCTGTGCCGGAGAATCATGTGGACAAGATGCCGAAGTTTCACGGAAACGAGGTCCGCGACGGCCAGGGACACACAGGCAAGCACTGAGGTGCACCCGAAAAATCTGCTGGCGCACGAACCGCGCCCGGATTGCTTCCGCTTCGGCGAGAGCGATCCGGGCCTTCGTGTTTGTGTTTTGAATTAAGCCTTCGTTGAAGGCGCCGCTGTCGATCCGCGCAGCACAAGACTCGTAGACACCAGAAATTCGCGCTGCATCTTCGGGTTCGCTGGGTCTTCAGCCTGGGTGCGCAGCGCCTCGAAGGCGGCCCGCGCCAGATCCCCGCGCGAAAGCCGGATGGTAGTTAGCGGCGGCAGCGTGAACTCCGCAAAATCGATGTCGTCGAGCCCCACGACCGACAGGTCCTGCGGCACGCGCAACCCATCCATGTAGGCCGCGCGCAGCACGCCAATGGCGGTCATGTCGTTCGAGCACACAATGGCCGTGGGCCGCGAGGGAAGGCTTTGCAGTTGCGCAAATCCGGCCACGCCGCCCTTCAGCGTGTGGTCGCACTCGATCACCCATTTTTTCTGCACCGTCAGTCCCGCAGCCTGCATGGCCTCGCGAAAGTCGTTCTCGCGCGTAATGGCCGAGTGCAGTGTGTGCGGGCCGGCCAGAAACGCGATGGAGCGATGCCCCAGCTCCACAAGATGAGTTATGGCAGCCTGAATTCCCGAGGAGTAGTCGAGCAGAATGGTGCTCGCCTTGGGATCGTCGAGCTTGAACTCGGCAAGCACGATGGGCACGTTGCGGTGCATGAGTTGGTCAAGCACGCTTTCTTCCTGGCCGAAGGTCATCACCGCAACGCCGTCCACCTTGCGCTCCAGCATGCGCCGCACGCAGTTGGTCAGCACCGCGGGGTCGCTGTTCGACGAGCTCACCAGGATCTCGTAGCCGTGCTTCACGGCGACCTCTTCGAAGCTCTGCACCAGCTCCGGGAAGAACGGATTGGTGATGTTCTCAACGATGATGCCCAGCAGCCGGCTGCGCCCTGAGACCAGCGTGCGCGCATGGGTGTTGGGAAAGTAATTGAGTTGCTTGATGGCCTGCCACACACGCTTCGACAGCCGCTCGCTCACCAGCGGCGAGTCATTGATGGTTCTTGAAACCGTGGCGATCGACACCTTTGCCAGTGCGGCAACGGTGCGAATATCGGGCAGTTTGCCGGCTGTCTTGCGGGTCGCTTTACGAGGCACGAACCAATCCTAATCCAGACGGCACAACTGTGAAAGCAGAATTAAACGCCAATTCGCTTCAGGGCCTGGCGCTGCTGTGTGCCTCTCCCGGAGAGTTTTGCCGCTGGCCGCGGCGAGTGAAGCCGGCCCTGGTACGGAACCAGCCGGCTCGAGGATTCGTCCGGCACTGGCTATCCCCGATCCGCAATCAGCAGGCGCAGATCGCGCAGGTTTTGCCCCGTGGGTCCGGTCACCACGGAGTCGCCCAGCGCCGTGAACAGCGGACACGCGTTGAAGGCGGCCAGCGACTGCTCGGGATCGAATCCAAAGGCGCGTGCGCGCGCAACGGTGGTCGGGTCGGCGATGGCGCCGGCCGCCCTGGTGTTGCCGTCAATGCCGTCAGAGCCCGCGCTGAGCACGGTCAGGTGTGCGCCGGGATAGTGCTGCGTTTCGAGCGCGCAGGCCAGCGCGAACTGCTGGTTGCGTCCGCCCGCGCCCGGCGTGCTGTTCAATGTCACCGTCACCTCGCCCACTGAGATCAGGCACACGCGCTCGTTGGCGCGGCGCAGGGCATGGAAGCGCTCCAGCAGATAGCGCGCGGCGTCGGCATAGTCCCAGTCGTCGCAACTGTTGTCCACCACCGTGTAGTAGCCCGCCTTCTGCGCCAGCGAGCGCGCACCCTCCACCAGGTCGTGGCTGGAAAGCAGGATCTCAAATACCGAATCGCGGAATGCCTCATCCTCGCCGTGCATGGTGGCGGCCGCCGTGACGCGCCGGGCCAGCACTGCTTCAGTCCATGGCAGCTTGGGCAGGAACCCTGGCCGCCGGCTCTTGTTGCCCGGCGACTCGGGCAGATCCTGGCGCTCGAAGAAGACGCGTACTGAAGACGAGAATTTCTCCGCCAGGTTGTAGCGCGCAATCAGCTCGCGCACATCGGCCACCGTGGAGTGATCGGGTGTAGTGGGCCCGGAAGAAAGCGCATCCAGCGAGCGCAGCGGCACATCCGGTAATAGCAGGCTCACCTTCGCAGCCTCCGGTGCGGCCATCGCCAGCCGTCCGCCTTTTACGGCCGAGAAGTGTTTGCGCAGCGTGTTGATCTCGCTGATGGGCGCGCCCGAGCCGAGCAGCGCCTGGTGAAACGCGATGGTCTCGCTAAGCGTGATCTGCGGGTCCAGCGGCAGATCGAACAAGGCTGAGCCGCCGCCGGAGATGAGGAAGAAGACCAGCGTGTCTTTGCGCGCCTTGCGCAGCAGCGCCAGCGCCGCGCGCGCCGCACTGAAGGAGTCCTCGTTGGGCAGAGGATGGCCGCCCTCAAAGTAGCGGAATCGCCAGTTGCGCTTCCTGGGCAACTGCGGAGCGCAGCAGATGCCGCGCAGGCCCTTGCGCCTCTTCATGCGTTCCAGCAGCACCTCCAACATTGGATCGGCGGCCTTGCCCAGCGCGATCACGAAGATGCGTTTGTATGCGGAGAGGTCGATGCTGGCCGGTCCGCTGCCGTCGGGCATGAGCCGGTGCAGCGTGTGGCCTTCAAAGCGCAGCCGCCGGTCGAAGGCCGACTCGATGCTGCAGGCGGCCAGTGCGCCCGTGAAGATTTCCGTCGCAACGGAGTGTAGCGTGTCCAGTGACGAGTCGCTGACCGGGGTCATCAAAATTGCTCCTTCAGCCAATCGGAGAGCACGCGCTGCATAGGCTCCAGTTGGCCGGTAAAAAAGTGATCGGCGCCGGAAAGGAGCGCCAGTTTCTTAGGATCGGCAGCAGAGGCGGCGATCTGTTTGAGCCGCGCGGCGGGCGCAAACCGGTCCTGATCTCCGCTTAAGAAAAGTTTGGGAAGAAAAGCGTCGTGCAGAAAGGAGTAATCGTAAGTGCGGCCTTCCGCTTCAACCGGCAGCCCCAGCGCGATGAGTGCGTGGACATTGCGCGGCGCGTCGCCTGTACAACAGGCCCGCAACGCCATAGCCGCGCCAAAGCTGAATCCCGCCGCAACCACCGGCAGTCTGAATTCGTTTTCAAGCCAGTCCAGAGCGGCCAACACATCGCCTGTCTCCGCCTGGCCGTCGTGCGCGCCCTCGCTCAATCCGGTTCCGCGAAAGTTGAAGCGCAGCACCGGCAGACCGAGTCCCCAGGCGGGGTCGTTGATCGCCTTCATCGCGTGGTAGACAACTTTGTTGTGCAGGTTTCCGCCGCCCTTGGGATGCGGATGGCAGACCAGAGCGGCACAGGGCGCATCGGGCGAGCCATCGTTCAGCAGCGCCTCCAGCCGCCCGGCCGGCCCGCGCAGATCGACGCTGCGTACGGCGCGGTTGCGCACCGTGCGCGGCGCGGTTGCATCGCCTGTGCTGCGGACGAGCCTTTGCTGAGAGTTGGCCTGAGCGTCGGCCTGCGTACGCCGGAAACCCACTCCGGCGGATTTTGTTTCAAGTTGGGGCGACGCAGTGGTGACGATCATTCCACGCTACATTCTACGCCTGACCGGGCTCCGGCATCACTCTGGCCGCACGGCCGCCGAGGCGCAAAAAACCGCAAACGGCGGAAAACAGAGGGGAAGAGAGCTGTCGAGGATACCTCTAGGATATTCTGGCAGCATCATGATCGATCCCATTCCTCCTGCGCAAATTGACCCTGTCGGGCTTACACGCCAGTTATGCGAAATCGAATCCACTACGTACCATGAGGGCGCCGTAGGCGATTTTCTCGCCGATTTTCTTGCCGGCCGCGGCTGGCAGGTGGAGAAAACGCCCGTCCCGCAGCCGCCTGAGAGCGCCACGGCCGGCGCGCGCTGGAACGTCTACGGAGGCGTTGCCGGCCAGACGCCCGATCTTGTCTTCTCCACGCACATGGACACCGTTCCGCCTTACATCCCTTACAGCGAGGATGCGGATTTCATGTACGGCCGCGGCGTGTCTGACGCAAAAGGCATCATTGCAGCGCAGGTGACGGCGGCTGAGGCGCTGCGCGCCCAGGGGTTCCGCGTGGGCGCATTGTTCGTGAGCGGGGAAGAGCGCGACTCCGCCGGCGCACAGGCCGCCAATCTTGCGGCCAAGGGCAGCCGCTTCCTCATCAACGGCGAGCCTACCGACAAT
>JBAUCP010000719.1:0-7963 GCA_049677625.1 Occallatibacter sp.
GGCTTGCCGTCTCCCGTGGGCTCAAGCTCCGTCACCGGCTCGAGTCGCGAAGTCGCCTTTTCCAGATTCGCCGCATAGCCGCACACCGGGCAGCTCGCGATCAGATCCTCACCCGCTTCGGTATAGACCATGAACTCCTGCGACTGCGAGCCGCCCATGGAGCCCGAGTCCGCTTCGACAGCAACGAATTTGAGCCCGCAGCGCGTGAAGATGGTGCGATAGACGCCGTCGTGCAGATCGAAGCTCTTGTCCAGTCCAGCCGCATCGATATCGAACGAGTAGCTGTCTTTCATGGTGAACTGGCGCACGCGCAGGAGTCCCGATTTGGGCCGCGGCTCGTCGCGGAACTTGGTCTGAATCTGGTACCAGATCTGCGGCAACTGCTTGTAGCTGCGCAGCTCGTTGCGCGCAATGGTGGTCATGATCTCTTCATGCGTCATGCCGAGACATAAATCCGCGCCCTTGCGGTCCTTGAGGCGGAACATGTTTTCGCCCATCACCGCCCAGCGCCCGCTCTCGACCCAAGGCTCCTTGGGCAGGATGGCGGGCAGGAAAAACTCCTGGCCGATCGTGTCCATCTCCTCGCGCACAATGGCGATGATCTTGTTCAGCGACCGCTGGCCGAGAAAGAGGTAGTTGTAAATGCCGGCGCCGAGCTGGCGGATATAGCCGGCGCGGATGAGTAAGCGATGGCTGGCCACTTCGGCGTCAGCCGGTGCCTCGCGAAGGGTGGGAATAAAGAGCTTCGACCAACGATGCATAAAAAGAGCGCGCAAACTTTCCCGTCCGCCAACCGCCCCAACAACGAAGACCTGTAGTTGAAGACCCAGCCGCAGACGCAAGGGCAAATTGAAGCAGCCTCTATTCTAAATGTTCGGGACTGGCCGCATCGAGGGCTTCTGGCGGGCCGGCGCACCGTGCCAGGGAGGCGGCTTTGCAAACGCCGGAACGCCTCCAGGAGTTCATGCTCAGAGTTCGCGCTCAGGCCCGCAGAGCCGCGCAAAGCACCTTTTCGAGCGTTTCCAGAATGATTTGATTGGACTTCATATCTTTCACTGCGATCCGCAGCGCACCCGTACCAAGATGCTTGCCCCCAGGATACGTGCCCCCAGGATGCATGCCCATGGACGTCACATCGCGCAGATACACACCCGATGCGCGGCTCTCCTTCACCAAAGATTCAACCGTGGGATGCTCCGGCTCTAAATGGAACATCACAAAATTGGCTCTCCCCGGCACAATTTCCCGGATGCCAAAGTCTCGCAGGCCGTCGATCAACTTCTCCCGCAGCAAATCGGTTTCCGCATACCGCTCGGCGTAATAAGCAGTGTCTTCCAGCGCTCGAACCGCCGCGACCTGCGCCACCAGGCTGACAGCCCATGGCGGCGTCCAGGGAATAAGGTCAGACAACTGGTGCATCGGTCCGCACAGGTAGGCGGCGCGCATCCCGCTCAACGCGTAGACCTTCGACATCGACTTACAGACCAGAACGCTTTCACTTCGCGCTGCAAATCGTTCCAGCGATTCATCCGGCCCCACGTACTCCAGGTAGGCCTCGTCGATCCACACCCGCGTATGGGCCGGTGCCGCTTGCAGCGCGCGTTCCAAATCGATGCGCGCTATGTGCCGGCCGGTAGGGTTGTTCGGGTTCACCAGCACGATCAGGTCGTAGCCCGCGCGCATCCGTGCCTCGAGCTCCTCCAGATCGACGGCATATCCGTTGCTGCGCGGCAACACCATGCGATCCACCTGGCAGCCGATCACATTCTCTAACACATGCACATACTCGCCGTAAGTCGGATCGAGGATCAGAACCCGCGATTTGCTCGATAGCCATTGCCGGAACGCCAGGTAGATCAGATCGGACGATCCCGCTCCCGGCAAAATGTTGTCCGCGGAAACTCCCCTGGACCGCGCAATCGCCAGCTTCATCCCTTCGCATTGCGTCGGCGGCGACGTTCTCATCAACCACGGCAAATGATCGCGCATCGCATCCAGCACCTTCGGCGAAGGCGGGAACCATGCGTCCAGAACATCGGCATTGATCACGGATTCGCGGCGCTCCAGGTCCTCGAATCCAGTCCCGATGGCGTCGAAAAAGGCCCCTCCGTGAAAACAGCAGGCAGGCTTGAAGAAAGGAAAGCTCAGGTCCCACGTCACTTCCCTCATCAGCTTCTTGTAATGCTCATGACCGCGTTCCGCAATTTTTCTTATCGGCGCTACCGGAGTCTCCAGCAGCTCGAAATGAACCGATCCGCACTGTATCGGATAATGCAGGAGCCGCAATCCGTACTTCATATACATGCCGACCACTTCTCTGCGGCCCATGAGAACGATATGCGTGCCCTTCCTCTCTTCGATCCACCGGAAGGCGGCGCAAATCAGGGTCTCGGCGATCCTGCTTCTGCGATGCTGCTGAGCGACGGTAAGCACGCGTATCTCATATAAGCCCTCGTCGAATTGAACCGGCAACTCCTCCCGCGCCGCATACTTGTCGATCGAATATCTGCCGAAACCCGGCGGCGTGATGCTGATAAAGCCGGCCACCGTCCCGTCGACATGGGCGACGATGTATTCGTTAAACACGTCCAGCGCATCGCTGAGCCTTCCTTCCGCGTTCTGCGGGTGCTGGCCAAGTTCCACGGCGTACACGGCGTGGCGCATCGCGTAAATGGCTGGCCGGTCTGCCTGCGTGGCCATCGAGATGCGAGCTTTTCTGCGCGGCGCAATCTGCATTCATTCGTCCTTATCTCTGCTGTAAGCGCTTGGCCCAACTGGAAGGCGCCCAGCTATCTCCGCAACCAATGCAGGAAGATCGTAAAAACGGATACCTGCGTGAACGTCGCAACCGCGATGAAAGCCAGCCAAAATCGCGGGCTGGGAATCGCTTTGAGCACGCGATTGAATAGCGGGTTACTCCAGCCGAAAGAAAGGTCGAAATTCGGAACGAACTTTCCCATGGGAGACGCGGCCAGAGCATGATGTTTCCAGTGCTGCTCCGGGCTCAGCGCAAGGCGGCTTCGTTGCAGCAACTTCACCAGCGCCGGCTTGCGGGCAGACGGCGTATGTGCCCAGCGATGGCACAGCATGGCGTAACCGCCCACCAGCGTGAGGGTTCCCCACGCGACAAAAACTTCACGATAACGAAACTGCAGCAGCACCAGCGGCGCTACGGTATTGATCGCCACCAGAGGATTGAGTTCGCCCAGCAGGTCATACACCGGCTTGCGATGAATGGTATTGATCCAGCGCGGGAAATGGTGGCTTTGAAACGTAATGAAAGCTTCACCCACAAACGGCAGCCTGGTGAACTCGTCTGCATCCAGGGCGTAATGCATGATGGTTGAATACAGATTCACCCACAGCAGGCTTACGCCAAGGAACAGGAGCATCACCGGCAAAGAATAAAGCCAGACGCCGGACAGGCTTGTCACGATGGCGCAGAAGACCCACGCCCAAACGAGAGGACGGTTTGGGATTGTGTAATCGAGGTCTGGGTCGATCATCGGATAAGGCGCCTTCCGTGCCCAGGAAAGTGAGATGGCGGGGATAAAACTGGAGAGAGATCAATCATAGAGACAATAAGCCTACAGCTTTCACTCGTCAATCGATTCTTTCCCGGCGCCTGTGTCGCAGATAAGCTACACGCATCAAAGATGCGTGCAGATGCCGGGTGCCCCAGGTCTCGTCCGCGGCGGCGGAGAGAGTGGAGATAGCACGTCCCCGAACCGGCGGGCTTTTCTACTCCCTGTTCCCTGATCCATGCAAGATCCCCCATCCTTGCGACGTCTTTGTTCTTGTCGGAAGGATGGGATAGCAAGAACCTTAACCAACAGGTCTTTCTATTCCCTAATCCCTGTTCCCTGTTTCAAATCAGCTCCACGCCCCACAGGTCGTGCAGGTGCACCACGCCTTCGACGTGATCTTCCGCATCGACAACAATCAGCGAAGTAATCTTGCGCTCTTCCAAAATAGCCAATGCCTTTGCAGCTAGCTCGCCCGATGCAATCGTGCGCGGATGCGCGTTCATGGCTTCGCCCGCCGTCTTGCTCAGCGCCGCGCCGCCTTCGCGCTCCAACAATCTTCGTAAATCGCCGTCCGAAATCACGCCGCGCAGCCGCCCCTCCTGCTGCACGGTCGTGATGCCCAGTTTCTTGGACGACATCTCGTAGATCACGTCGGTCATGGGCGTCGCGGGCGCAACCACGGGCACGTCGCTGCCCGCGTGCATCAGGTCGCGTACTTTGGCCAGGCGCTTGCCGAGCTTGCCGCCGGGGTGCAGTTCGGCGAAGTCGTCGGCGCGGAAGCCCTTGCGCAGGCTCACCGCAATCGCCAGCGCATCGCCCAGAGCCAGCATCGCCGTGGTCGAGGCGGTCGGAGCGAGGTTCATGCCGCAGGCTTCGCGCTCCACGCCGCAGTCGAGTGCTACATCGCTGGCCTCGGCCAAGGTCGATTTCAGATTGCAGCAGAAGCTCACCAGCGCGTCGCCCTTGCGCTTGAGCGTGGCCAGCAGGCGCAGAATCTCTTCCGTCTCGCCACTGGCCGAGAGCGCGATGACCACGTCGCCGGCGAGCAGCACGCCCACGTCGCCGTGCACCGCTTCAGCCGGATGCAGAAACAGGGCCGGCGAGCCGGTGGAACTAAGCGTGGCGGCAATCTTCTGCGCAATGATGCCGCTCTTGCCCATGCCTGTGACCACGACGCGGCCGTTCGCCTCGCCGCAGCGCAAGATCAGTTCCACGGCGCGCGCAAACGGCCCGGCCATTGGCCCCTCCAGCCGCGCGGCCAGGGCCTCGAGCGCCGCTGCTTCAGTGCGTACCAGAGAGGCGGGTTGGAACGGATCGTCTTCGCGCGTGGGTGTCATCGGTTTTTGATGGTAACAGTTTACGGGTTCGGAGGATTGGGCGAGGGTTGGGGTTCGTGCATTCCCACCTTCGCCGCAAAGAACGCGGCAAGGTGGGGCACCCGGACCCCGAACGGTGAGAGTCTGAGGTTTTCCGCCCTTGCGATAGAAAGAAATCGCAAGGACGGGGCACGGTGCTGATTGCCTGATCCCTGATCCCTGACCCCTGTTCTCTGCTCCCCGGTTTCGCTCGTACAATGAATGCATGAGGTCTTTTCCCGTGCGCCGCAACACGATCGTCCTTTTCGCCACGCTCTTTATTCTTGCCGGATTTTGCTGGGCGGGGTGGGCTAACTGGGAGTATCGCCAGCAGGCCGCCGAGCGGCTGCTCGCTACCGAAGCGAGAGGTGAACTGGTGCCCGATCCGGCGGGCGGCGCGGCGGTTTACGTTTCGCCGCTCAAGGGCAAGATGGCGCCGGCCTTCGCGCTCGAAGACATGAGCGGGAAAAAGATTTCGCTGGCCAGCTACCGCGGCAAGGCGGTGCTGATCAACTTCTGGGCCACCTGGTGCGCGCCGTGCAAGATCGAGACTCCGTGGCTGGTCGAGCTGCGCAATAAGTATGCCGGCCAGGGCTTCGAGATTCTGGGCATTGACACCGAGGGCGACGACCTGAAGCCCAACGACACTGCCGGATGGGCAAAGGATAAGACCGAGGTTCAAAAATTCGTGCAGCAGATGAAGGTGCCTTATCCGATTCTGGTGAATGGCGACAGCATCAGCACGCCCTACGGCGGACTGGATGAGCTGCCTACCTCGTTCTTTGTGGATCGCAAGGGAACCGTGGTGGCGGCGCAGTTGGGGCTCACCTCAGAGAGCGATATTGAGGGGAATATCAAGAAGGCGCTGACCCAGTGAGGAAGGCAGCGAGTCGGCAGGTCGGCGAGTCGGCGCTTGAAGGGGTTGCTGGATTGACAGGGACGATGCATACGCGAGTTTGCGCTGCGCTTATGGCGCTCGGTTTTGTGGCGCTGGGTTTCGCTGCGCTCGCTGCTCATGGGCAGATTGTTCCCACCGGTGCGCAGAGCCAGCCCGTCGCCAAACCGGATGCTGTTGCCTATCTCTTTCCCGAGCAGGTGAGCGTTGCTGCCGGCAAGGCGAGCGCTGTGGCGCTGCACTTCCGCGTGGCGCCGGGGCTGCATATCAACTCGCACACGCCGAGCGGCGACTCGCTGATTCCCACCACGTTTTCCATTCCATCCGGCGCGGGCGTGCGGCTCGACGCGGCCAGCTATCCCGCGGGAGCAGAGATTACGCTCATCGTCGATCCCCAAACGAAGCTCAGCGTGTATAGCGGCGAGTTCGTGGTGCAGGCGCGCATCGTTTCTGCGCCGGGGAATCATCTGGTCGAAGGCAAGCTGCGCTACCAGGCCTGCGACAACCGTGAGTGCATGCCGCCCAAGACGATCACCGTGCCGATTGATGTGATCGGGAAGTAGTGTGGTGTCTGCGCAGTTGATTGCGCGGATTGCGCGTCCCGAGAAGCAGGTCCTTCGACTCCGGTCGCTGCTGCGACCTTCGCTCAGGATGACAAGGCAATTACGAAGCGAACATTTGAAGGCAGAACGCTAAGTAATATCCTCAGTGTCGTAGACCGGGGAGATGGTGCGCTTCTTGGGCACGCCGTGGACTGATGCGAGCAGGTCCTCGACCACGTCTTCAAGCTGGCGCTGGCTTTCGATCACGGCGCTCATGCTCTTCAGGCCTTCGGGCTCAGCCACGCGCTCAACCAAAGCTACGGCGTGGCACTGGGCAACGTGGTCCAGGTCCAGGCCCTCGGGGGTCTTGGCTTTGATGCTCACCTGGTCGATGCTCACGCCCAGCAGGTCGGCCACGCGGGCGCGCATGTCGCCGGCGATGGGCGCGATTTTGGGCGCGGCCAGCACCAGCGTGGTGTCCACGTTGCGGATGCTGTAGCCGGCGTGCTGCAGCTCTTCGAGCGCCAGGTTCAGGAAGATGGAGGAGTCGGCGTCCTTCCAGCGCGGGTCGCCGGGCGGAAAGAAGCTGCCAATGTCGCCTGCGGCCACTGAGCCCAGCAGCGCATCGGTAATCGCGTGCAGCAGCACATCGCCGTCCGAGTGGCCGGCCAGGCCCTCGGGATGGTCCAGCGTCATGCCGCCGATGCGCAGCGGCACACCGGGCTTGAATGCGTGCGAGTCCCAGCCAAATCCGATCCGAATATCCATGGTTTTCGTGCCTGTCCCTCTTGCCTTGCCGGCCGCAGCCCCGTCGCCATGTGAGGCGACTCCTAGCGGGCGCGCTGGCGCAGATAGAACTCAGCCAGCTCCAGATCGCCGGGCTGGGTTATCTTCAGATTAACCTGAGAACCGTGCACCACGGCGACCGGGTGTCCGGCGCGCTCCACCACCGAGGCTTCGTCGGTGCCAACGAAGCCGTCCGCCATGGCCTCAGCGAAGACACGTTTGAGCAGGCCATAGCGGAAGCCCTGCGGGGTCTGCGCCAGCACCACGAACTCGCGCGGGATGGTTGAGGTGATGAGCGCTCCGTGCGCGGTGCGCTCCACCTGCTTGATGGTGTCCACGGCCGGCAGGCCCACGATGGCCGCTCCGTGCTCGGCAACCGCGTCGATGGTGCGCTCGATGGTGGCCGCGTCAATCAGCGGACGCACGGCGTCGTGCACCAGCACAATGTCATCGTCTACCGCGGGCAGCGCCGCCAACGCATTCGCCACAGACTCCTGCCGGTTGTCTCCGCCTTCCACAACCTGGACGCGAGTGGCAAAGCCGTACTCGGCAATTTGCGCCTGCACGCGCTCCATCTCGGTTTTGCGCACGGCAACAAAAATCGCGGTGATGCGCTCGACCGCGGCAAAGGCGCGCAGCGAGTGGATCAGGATGGGGACGCCATCGAGAGTAAGAAACTGCTTGGGTTGCGGCCCGGCCATCCGGGTGCCCAGCCCCGCGGCTGGAAGAATCGCAAAGACTTGCATAACTGGTGGAGTATACAACGGATGGGCTCTCGGTGTGGTCACGCCCGCGCTCATGAATCAGACCGCCTGGGCTGGGTGCCCCAAGTCTCGATCTTGAGACCTGGGAAAGCAG
>JBAUCP010000720.1:0-4698 GCA_049677625.1 Occallatibacter sp.
ACCTCAGACAGCGGAATGCCCTGCCGCTTGGCATCGAGCGCTTCCCGATCCGAATTGAATTTTTCCTTGTCCACTCTCTCTCCAATCGGCGGCTTGCCTTCGGCAACACGCTAAACGATCGCCGCAAGAATCGAAAAATCTTCGTGCGACGGCTGGAGAGGATCGCCGCTGTGATAGCATTCGCTCGCGGAAAAATGGAAGAGGAGTCGGGAGCGGCGATGAGGAATGCCGTGCACAGGAGGATGAACAGAAAATCCCCGGCTTTTCTTCCGGAAACGCTGGCCTTTCCGGCGCAATCGTTCCTTTAGCCTCGCAGTCTGCCTCAGGCAGCGATACAATTGCAGGCATTCTGGGTCGAAAAACGAGATTCCGGCTCATCTCCTTCCATCCATCTCCAATGACCGGACGCAAGCCCGAATACATTGAGTTGTTGTGCGGGGGGATCTGAAATCGAAAGCCATTTGGAGGTCGCCGATGCGTGCGAAGTCCTTGTGTGTATCTCTCTTGCTGTTGTGCCTGGTTCCGGCGGGAAGTGGAAATGCCGCCGGTCAACAGGCAGCCCAACCGGCACCGCAACCGGTACCCCGACCGGTACCGCAGCCGGCACCCCAACCAACTAGCCCCGGCAAACTGACGATTCAGGTTCTCGATCCGGCGTCAGAGCAGGCGCGGGCGCTACCGGCGGCGACGGAGTTTGTGGCCGGGAACCCGGTGCTGCATTTCACGGTGCAGGATACGGACTCGACGCTGCAGGTCATCACGAATTCCTTCATCGTCCTGCATGCCCCACGGATGGTCGGCTTCAAGATCGACAACCCGGACGTGGTGGGGGTCCCGAAGAATCGTTACGTGTTTCCGAACGGCGTGCAGAGCATCTTTCAGGCCTTGAAACCAGGCACCGCCGTGATGACCATCAGTTATCTCGGCGCAGACGAAGTGTGCGAAATCGTGGCGCAATGCAGCACCAACTGGTCAGGATACGTTCTGCAGTCAGGCGGGCCGTTCACGGGAGTAACCGCGCAATGGACCGTGCCCACGATTGCTTCGAATTCCCCGAACGGCGAGTCGTCTAGCTGGGTTGGGATTGACGGGTGGGGCAACCACACGGTTCTCCAGGCGGGCACGGAACAAGACATGGGCTCCCTTAGCGGCGCGAGCTACTATGCCTGGTATGAACTCTTCCCAGCCAACGAGCAATCGATTGCGCCAAATCCGAACCTCCTCGGGGAATATCGAGTGGAGCCGGGCGATGTGATTCAAGTGAGCATCACGCCCGCTCCCGGCGTTCCGGTACCGGCTGCCAACAAGTCAGGCAATTGGGTGATTCAAATTGTCAACAAGACGCAGAAATGGACGTATTCGACTACCCAGACCTATGCGGGCAAGTTGTCCTCCGCGGAATGGATCGAGGAGGCGGTCACCGAGAACGGTCTCCTGAGTTCCAGCATTTCGACGATGCCGAACTATGGGTCTGTCTTATTCGATTTCAAGGACCAGGTTGCGACCGGCGGCGGGCCGCTGGGCTCGCCGCATTTCACCACCGCCGATGAAGTGTCGTTGAATCAGCTGGGCGTGAGCGGAGACTACTCGACGCCATCGGGTCCAGACGCCGATTTGGATGGGTTTTTTGTGAATTATTCGCAGATCAGCCCGAACCCAGGCGCACCGCCGGGTCCCTGGGTTGAAACAACCGTGCTGCCGCCGGCGCTGGTGAATCAAGCGTATAGCCAGACGCTTGCGGTGGAAGATGCGGCCACACCCACGTGGACCCTGACTGGCTCTCTGCCGCCGGGGCTGGTCTTCAGCAAGACGCAGGGCACGATCACCGGAACGCCGACCGCGGCTGGGAACTATCCGTTCTCCGTGTTGGCAACGGACACATCCACCGGGGCCTTCACTCAGAATCAGAGTCTGACCATCCAGGTGCTGACCACCTCGGCGGGCGTTCTGCAGGTCGGCTGCAGTGTGGTGTCAACGATTCCGACCGCAACTCTCACCGTAGAGGTTGACGGCAATGCTGCGCCATGCGGCTCGGCGATGACTCTCGCAGCGGGATCGCACGCCGTGACCGGCAAGGTGATCGAGGGCGGACTGGAGGCCTATAAGATTTCTTTTGCGGGAACTTGCAACGCCGCGGGGATCGTAACCATTGTCCAGAGCCAAACCGCGGTTTGCACGGTGGTGGCAACGGCAACGTCCATCATCGACAGCTCCGGCTGTCAGGTTGGACAGCATTGTTGCGATCCTTCGGCGACTGGGTGCAAGAAGTGCATCGCCGCAAAAGACCTTTGCCAATAGAGTGTCCCCGTGGGGCGAAAGTAAATGCCACCTTCGATGCCGTCGACATATGGCTCGAAAATGCTCTAGGGCGAGCGGAAAGCATCGCCGCATTGCGCTGTGTTAGCATTCGCTCGCGGTCAATCGAGCGGAAATCGGGAAACGGCGATGGGAACCACGGCGCGCAGGCCAATGAACAGAAGAACGCTGATTCAGAGTGGAGTACTGGCTACGTCGGGCCTGGTCTTCTCACGCGGGATCTTCGGCGCGGATGGGAGCGCCGCAGGAGCCGATCAGAGCTGGACCATCGGCAATGAGCAGATCGCGAGGACGGTTGCCTTTCTCCCCGGCTCCGGCCTTGTGACCACCGGCATCGCCGACCATGCGACGCAAACAGAATATATTCGCAAAGGCGCGGGCCGGGAGTTTTCTTTTGCCTGCGACGGCCGCACCTGCGCCGGAAACAACGGGTCGTTCAATCTTGTGAGCGCAGGCGAGACTGCGCTGCCCAATGGCCGTTCGCTCACCGTGCTGCTGCGTCACAAAGAGCTTCCGCTCGAGGTCTCGGCCGTTTACAGCGTTTATGACGGACATCCGGCGCTGCGCAAACATTTGGTCTTGCGCAATACGGGCAGTTCCCCGCTCCATCTCTCGCACCTGGCTGTCGAAGCAATCGACGTGTCTCTCGGACCCTCGAATGAGCTCACGCTGCTCACGCAGTATGGCGCGGTTCCGCGCGAGATCTTTTACACCGGCCGCTCAGAGGATGCGGGCCTGTTGCTTGCGAACGGCCGCACCGGCGCGGGCATGGCCGTGCTGAGCGAAGTGCCCGGCTATATGAAGCGCACCGAGATTGGCGGCTACAGTCCTGAAGTGACGCCGATCGGCGTGATGTACGACACCGACCTGATGCCGTTTGAGCGGACGCTCGCGCCCGGTGAGTCGTTTCGCACGGCCAGCGCTTCTCTCATCGCGTTTCGCAACGACGACGGCTTCAACGATCCGCACTGGCTCATTCCCACCTACACGTCGCAGGTGCTCACGCGGCGCGTGAACGAGCAGGGACCGCCGTGGATCTACAACACCTGGGAGCCGTTCCAGCGCACGATTCATCGCGACCTGGCCCTGGAGCTGATCGACGTGACAGCGGCCATGGGGATGGACATCTTTACCATCGACGACGGATGGCAGCAGGAGTACGGCGAGAACGCGGTGAACCTGACGGCATTTCCCGGCGGACTGGATCCGATCCTCAGCGCCGTCGAGTCGCGCGGCATGCGGCTGGGGCTGTGGATTCCGATGGCCGCCATTGGCACCTCGACTGCGGTCTACCGCGAGCATCCGGAGTGGGCGGCTCTGGATCAAGAGGGCAAGCCGAAGATCACCGGCACGGCGGCAGGCCCGAAGGCGGTGATGTGCATGGCCTCAGCCTATCGCGAGACGGTGGCTACGCGCATCATCGATGCCATCGAACAATTCCGGCTGGCCTATGTGAAGCTCGATCTGACCACCATCTTCAACGCTTATGGCGAGGCGCCCGGCTGCTGGGCTCATGGTCACGATCATGGCGACTGGGCCGAGTCGCTCAACAGAATTTATGAAGGCATTTCCTATGTGACCGGCAAAATTTACGAGAAGCACCCTGAGGTGCTCCTTGACCTGACTTTCGAACTGTGGGGGCAGAAGCACATTATCGACGCGGGGCTGCTGACGGCCGGCGACCTGGACTGGATGAGCAATGTGGACGACCGCCAGCCGGATTCGGCGGGGCCGCGGCAAGTGCGGCAGTTGCTCTACCAGCGCGCGGCCTCCATGCCGGTGGAGGCAATGCTCATCGGCAATCTCAACGCCGATCTGCCGACCATTCAGGAGACGTTTGCGACAGTCATCGGCTCGGCGCCGATTCTGCTGGGAGATCTGCGCAAGCTCAGCCCCGCAGACCGGCAGTGGTATCACGAGAAGATTGCGTGGTTCAGGAAACTCAGGAGAACAATAAAGATCAGCGAAAGCTTCTTCCCGCTGGGCAGTTGGCTGCAGACCACGCCGGCGGCATGGGACGGCTTCGCGCGCATGGCGCATAGCGGCGACGGAGTCATTGCGCTCTTCCGGAACGAGTCGAACACGCCGGAGGCGATGGTGCAGTTGCCGCTGCTGCCGGAGGGGCGCTACAAGCTCCGCTCGGTAATCACGGGCAGCGATCTTGGCATTGTCGCAAAATCGGATTGGATGCGCGGCGTGCCGCTTCGCTTTACGCAGGATCAGCGCGCCGAGGTCATTGAAATCACCGCGGCGCGCGCTTGAGCACAGCATCAGTCAGTGATCAGCTCACCCGGTACGATGGGGCGCGTGCGCGGCAGCATGCCGCGCGAGGCGGCGAAGGCCATGGCCGCAAGCGTGCTTACGTAGACGACCAGCTTAACC
>JBAUCP010000721.1:0-5570 GCA_049677625.1 Occallatibacter sp.
CTCCAGTACGGCGAATACAGCAATCGCGATTGCAGCCACGTCCTCGATCAGCGCCGCCGGAATATCGCGCCCAAAAGCAGTTGCGAGCTTTCCGCGAACCGCCGCGCCGCCCAGCGTGCCGGCCACTGCGCCCACGGCTCCGAGCAGCAGGCCCACCACCAGCGAGTGCCCGGCCGCACCCACTGTTGCGCCGCTCAGGGCGCCCGTCAACACGCGTCCAATGAACTGCGGCGGCGTCTTGCGGCTGGCAGTCTTCGGCAGCTTGTCGTTGACCAATTCGCCGAGAGCAAGCAAGGTAAAGATGACAGGCGTGTACTTGTAACCCATAAAGGCAAGCGGAGTGCCGCCAACCGCAAGGAAGCCCGTGCGCGCAAACCAGCTCACCACCGCCGGAGCCATCATCGCGCGCAGTCCCGCAACCACGCCAACCACGAAAGCGCAAACAAGCAGCATCGTCTTTCCTCCTTTGAGCATGAGTCCAAGAGATGCGAGCATGGCATCGGCTGGTCTCCGGTTCATCCTCTCACTCATCCTCAATGCAGGCAACCCTCAAAGGTGTTGGCCGCAGTGAATGCGATGGTGAGCATGACTGAAATTCGCTGCCGCACGGCACCCCGGCCAGCCGAATGCCACCACGGAGAAGGAGATCGAGGCCGTTAGAATGATCGTCGTGAAGCTGCTCCGATTTTCTCCACGCCGCCCATCCTCTCACCAGAGGTGTTATCCCTCGGAGGTCTTTCCCATGCGCGTCCTCAGGTCACTTGTCCTTTCATCCATCGCTTCGCTTGTTGCGGCGCAAGCCGGCCCTTCGTCAGCTTTCGCAGCCACGCCTCCCGCTGCAACCACGCCCGCAGTCGCCGTGGGCCCGCAGTATGGCAGCACGCACGTCTACGTCGCGCCGCAGGATGTCGACAGCTTTGTTACCAGCTTCCTCGGGACCTTCGGCGGCAAAAGTACAAAGCAGGTGATCGCCACGGTCACGCCCACCCCCAGCAGCACCTCCTCGCAGTTGCTGCAAACGCCGGTCGGCATGGTTTCACTGTTCGGCTTCAAAACCCCGATCCCCTATCCATTCGGCGCGGAACGTACCGGCTATCTGGTCAAGGACATGGATACCGCCATTCGCGCGGCCAGGGCCGCAGGCGCTGACGTGCTGGTGGCGCCGTTTCCTGACCCCATCGGCCGCGACGCGATCATTCAATGGCCAGGCGGCATGAACACGCAGCTCTACTGGCATACAACTCCGCCATCCTACGCTCCGCTTCAAACCATTCCCGAGAATCGCGTGTACGTCTCTCCGCTCCGCTCCGAAGCATTCGTGCGCGGCTTCGTAGCTTTCTCTCATGGCAAGGTCGTCTCGGACGAGAGGCGCGCGCCCGGCATCGAAATCGGCCGCCCCGCCGACACGTACCGGCGCATCCGCATCGAGTCGGCCTTCGGCAAGCTCACAGTCCTGGTGACCGACGGCCATCTCCCCTACCCTTACGGGCGTGAGTTGACCGGATACGAAGTAGCCAATCTGGCCGATACGCTCGCCAAGGCAAAGGCTCTCGGCGTCGCGGTCCTCGTCGAACCCTACGCGTCGGAAGATCGGGTTGCGGCCATGGTTGAGTTCCCGGGCGGCTACGTTGCGGAGATCCATTCGGCGAAGCAATAACCGGAACCTCCCTTTCGCAGCCCTAAATTTGAATGAGATCAGGCAGGGTCCGCCGCATCACAGCAGATTACTGGTTCAGCGTTTCCCTGAACTTTTCAAACGCGTCCAGCGCATCGTGCAGGCGGTTGAAGAGCAGCGAAGGGCTGATGATCTCTGTCAGGTGATGACGATCGAAATCGGCTTTCGTATCCGATGACAACCGGGCAAATCCCAAGACAACGCCCGTGCCGGCAAGATCTTTCTTGAGCGCCGCCACCATGCGCGATGCACTGTAGTCGAGGTTGGTAATCGCCTCCGCGTCGACAACAACCCAGCGCACAGAGGACGGCGCTGCACCCACAAGGCCGCGAATCTCGTCGTCGAACCGGCCGGAGTTCGCGTAGAAGAGCGCTGCGCCAAAGTGATAGAGCACCAAGCCCGGCGTGGTTACGACTCCGGGTCCGGGTGGAACGATCTTCCAGGTTTTATTCGCATCCGCGATGATCACACCGGTGTGCGGATGATAGCTGTGATGCACAATGCGCAGCAGCGACATCACCATCGCCAGCAAGATGCCCACTTCCACGCCTGCCGCCACAACCACCGCGGCCGTCGTCACAGCCACAGCAAACTCGCCGGGGCTCTCCCGGCGCATACTCATCAATCCGCGGATGTCGATGAGGTGAACGGCAACCATCAGCACAAGTGCGCCGAGCACGCATTGAGGAAGATACTCAAGCGGGCCGGTAAGAAAGAAAAGAACGCACGCCACAACGCAGGCCGTGGCAACCTGCGCAATCTGGCTCTGCGCTCCCGCGCCCTCGACCATCGCGGTCTGCGTAGGACTCCCGTTCACCACAAAGGCCCCGCTGAGCGCCGCCGCCGCGTTGGCCGCAGCCAGTCCCACCAGATCCTGGTTTTCGTCGAGCCGCTGCTCATGACGCACCGCATAGACCCGCGCGGTAGCCGCGCTCTGCGTCACAATCATCACCGCGCACGATGCGGCCACCGGAATCAGCGGCGGCAGATCCTTCCAGTGCAAAAGTTCGAGCCCAAGATGTGGCAATCCTCCCGTCACCGGACCGATCGTCGCAATGCCGTGCGCGGAAAACTTCCATAGCGCGCTGGCCGCCGTGGCGCCTACAACGGCCACCAGCGGCCCCGGCACCCTGGGCGCCACACGGCCCAGTCCCAGAACGGCCACGAGCACAGAGCCGGAAACCAGCAGCGTAGGCAGATGAATGGATGCAAGGCTGCGAGCAATTTCGATCAACTGCCCGATCGTTCTGCGCGAGTGCACATCCAAGCCAATCGTCTCGCCCAGAACCGCAATGCCGACCTGAAATCCAACTCCGGTAAGAAAGCCGACCAGCACGGTCTGGGAGAGAAAATCGGCGATAAAGCCCAGCTTGAAAAGCCGCCCCAGCAGCAGGAATCCGGCCGTGAGCAGGGCCACATTGCCGGCCAGGGCTACGTATCGGGCGCTGGCAATCGGCGCCATGCCGGCGAGTCCGCCGGCCAGAATGGCGGCCGTCGCCGAGTCGGCGGCAACGACCAGATAGCGGGAGGAACCGGCCACCGCGAAGGCCAGCAACGGCAGCAGCAAGGTGTAAAGCCCGGTCACCACCGGCATCCCGGCGATGCGCGTATATCCCAGTGCCTGTGGAATGTTCATTGCAGCCAGCGCAATCCCTGCGGCTGCATCGCGCATGGCTCCGGCTCGCTTCAGCGGCCGAATGCCCTGAAAAAGGCTCAGCAATTAGGAACTCCAGCACAGGGGACAACCCAACTTGCAGACGTAGCCCCTATGAATTTGAATGCTGAAATACTAAATCAGCAGCGCAGTTCCACGATTGCCCGCGAGCGCCGCTGGTGTACTGATCTGGGCGTCGGCAATCCCTCAGGGGCTAAAGCCCGCGTCGTTCTTGCATGATTTTCGGCACGACTAAAGTCGTGCCCTTTCAAAACATCGGTCCGGCACTCTCAACGAAGCCCTGTCCGCAGCACCGTTTCCACGCCCACGCGGATGCGCTCCGGAGTAAATGCGGTAAATCCGAAGACCAGGCCGCATGCGGCGGCGGAGCGGCCGGCGTGGGGATCTGCCGATCTGCCGGCGTAGGACGACAAGGTCGGCACATCCAATCCCGCGCGGCGCAGCCGGGCTGAAGCCTCGCGGTCGTCGTACTCCCTGGGAAGGAATCCGGTCAGATTCATGCCGCCATCCGCGTAGCGGAAATCGAGCGGCAGGCCGCCTTTCTGAATTCCCTCAAGGAACGCGCGCTGACGCTCGGCGTAGGCGCGGCGGCAGCGGCGAATGTGCGAATAGAACGCACCCGTATCCAGAAAGGCCGCGAGCGTTGCCTGGTCAATCATCGGCCCGTGATCCTCAACGACGCTCTTGAGCGCCTGAAACCGCTCGACCAGCGGCACGGGAAGAACCGCGTAGCCGAGCCGGAGCGCGGGAAACAGCAGCTTGCTGAAGGTGCCGATGTAAATCACGCGGCCGCTTACGTCCAGGCTCTGAAGGCTTGGCAGAGGCGCAGCCTCATAGCGAAACTCAGAATCGTAATCGTCCTCAACGATCCAGGTTGCGCTGTCGGCAGCGCCGTTCACCAGCGCCAGGCGGCGGCTCAGCGACAAGGAGACCCCGGTGGGAAACTGGCGCGACGGCGTTACATACGCGAGCTTGGCGGGCTCGTCGCCCAGGGAGGGGATGGCCACGCCTTCAGAATCCACGGGAACGTAGTGAATGTCAGCGCCGGCCACTCTCCATGCCTTCACTGCGCCCTGATAGCCGGGGTCCTCCATGTAAACGCGATCGCCCGCCTTCAACAACAGCCGCGCCAGCAGGTAGAGCGCCTGCTGCGAGCCCGAGGTAATGGCCACCTGCCACCACTCGCAGCGAACACCGCGGCTCTCGCGCAGATAGACGGCCAGGTTTTCGCGCAGTTCGCGCAGGCCCAGGACCGCAGCCGAATTGTAGTGCAGCAGACTGCGGTTGGTGGTCCGGAGCGCACGGCCGCGCAGCCGGTTCCACATGGCGAGCGGGAAGAGTTGCACATCTGGCTGGCAAGGCCTGAAGGGCATGGGCGCAGTCGATCCGCCGGCGATGGGAAGCGATGCAGGAACGCGCACGGTATGTCGGTTGCGGCCTCGCTCGCGGGCCGCGCGCTGCAGCTCCGGAGCCGTCTCTGCCACATAAATGCGGCTGCGCATGCGGCTGTGCAGATAGCCCTCGCTGATGAGCCGGTCGTAGGTGTAGACCACCGTGTTGCGCGAGACGCGCAGATCGGCCGCCAGATCGCGGGTGGACGGCAGCCGGTCTCCGGCCGCGAGCTGGCCTGCCCTGATCAACTCCTTGATCTGGCTGGTCAGTTGCGCCTGCAATGAGGCCGAACTCCCACGGTCGAGAAAGAGCAGATTGAAACGCCTCATGCGCGCTCTCCCTGTGCGTCCGCTATTTACAAGCCGTTCTGGACTCATCTTATCCTCAATATTCAACGAATACATAGAACCAAAAATCTCGGATACGCAACCTGACTGCGCCTGCCGGTTTTACTGATTCCGGTGGCGTGCCGTGCGATCTCGGCTTCAGAGTGCGCACGGTTTCAATGTGCCGTCACGGTCTGGTCTTCGCGCTGCCACCAGGTCACGGGCTGCGCGCGATGCCGCGGCCAGATTTCATCGAGAGTGGACCCCTCGTAGAGCCGGCCGTTCTTCATTACGAAGTCAATGGAAAGCGTATTGTGAATGTCGCGCGTGGGGTCCTTGTCCAGCACAACCAGGTCAGCATACTTGCCCGCGGTAAGGCTGCCGAGCTCTCCGTCTCGCCCGATGGTTTTTGCCGAGCCCATGGTCGCGGCCCACAGCACCTCTTCCGGCGTCATGCCTCCCATGGCCAGCGCCTGCATTTCAAAGTGGTATCCCAGGCCGG